>JAEYZO010000137.1 GCA_023428035.1 Pseudomonadota bacterium
TCGCGGTGCAGATGGACGTCCCGCCCGGGGGCGCTGCGTCGCCGGGGCAGGCCGCGGCCTCGGCGCTGCCGCAGGGGGCGCACGTAGGCCGGCGCACCGTCGCGCTGATGATCGACGAGGCCCTGGCCCGCGCGCGAGCGCAGCAGCCGAAGGGCAACCGGGGGCTCAAGGCCCTGGTGGTGCTCTTCGCGCTCCTCGCCGCGGCGGGGGTGGGCACCACGGCATGGCTCCTCCTCGAGGATGACCACTCGCCTCGGCGCTCGACCCCCCTCGCGGGGCCCTCGGGCGACGCGAGCAACATCGGGGCGCGCATCGCGGCGGCCAACGAGGCCCACGTGTACATCCTCGCGATCGAGCGGGGGACCGCCCTGCGAGGCTTCTGCACGGGCTTCGCGGTGACCCCCACGCTCATCGCGACCAACGCCCACTGCGTGCACAACGCCACGGATGAGATCGCCCGCGGCGGGAGGCTCGTCGCGCTGCGGAACAAGTCCCCCGGGGCGCGCATCGGGGCGCGGCCCGCCTACGCCGACGCGCGCTTCCGCGACCGGCGCTTCTCCAGCGGGGGCAACGGCTACGACGTGGGCCTGGTGCGCGTCGAGTCTCGCCTGCCCGGGCAGGTGCGCCTCGCCAGCGACGCCGAGCTCGCGGCCCTGCACGAGGGCGACGCGATCTTCGTGTACGGCTTCCCCGGGATGACCATGAACGTGGCGTCTCCCGTCGCGACGATCACCCTGGGCCTGCTCAACCGCGTGACCGACTTCTTCGACGGCGTGGCCACCGCGGCCACCGCGCAGAAGCTCCAGCACAGCGCGCAGACCTCCGGGGGCTCGTCGGGCAGCGCGATCTTCACGCCCAACGGCGCCGTGATCGGGCTCAACGCCGGGAGCCTCGCCGACGACGAGCGGCAGGTGGTGATCGACCCGAACAACGGTCAGCGCCGCGAGGTCGAGGTCAACCGCGGGTCGAACTTCAAGTACGGGATGCGCGCCGACCTCATCCGTCAGGGCGTCGCGTCGTTGGGGGAGAGGGTGCCCTGAGGCGTAGCCAGCGAAGGGGCGGTTGTCGTACCCTCGCGGGCTAATCCTTCGACGACGCCGACGCGGACAGACCATGGCGAAGCTGGTGATCATCGGCCCCGACGGCCAGCAGGAGCGGGACCTCCTCCCGGTCAACACCCTCGGGCGTCACCCCAACAACTCGATCCAGCTCCTCGACCGCATCGTCTCGAAGGAGCACTGCGTCGTCGAGCTGCGCGGCCCGCGCTGGGTGCTGCGCGACCTGGGCTCCCTCAACGGCACGTACATCAACGACCAGCGCGTCGCGGGGGAGCAGTTCCTCCAGCACGGCGACCAGATCGCCCTGGGCAACACCCGCGCGGTCTTTCACGACCCCGCGGCGATGGGCGCGATGTCGTACCCCGGGGGGATGTCCCACGGCGCGACGGCTCCGGTGCCGGCCTACGCGCAGGTGCCGCAGGCGCTCAACCCCGCGCTGCGCGCGCAGACGGGGCAGAACAACCTCCCGCCCGCGCAGATGCCGCCCCCGATGCCGCCCGCGCAGATGCCGCCCCCGATGCCGCCCCCGATGCCGTCGCCGGCCTTCGGGCAGTCGTCGGGCGGCCAGCCGCTGCCCTCGGCCTTCGCGCCGCGCCCGCAGTCTCAGCCCTCGTCGCGACCGCCCGCGCCGCTGCAGGCCCTGCGCAACGTGACCATCGCGGGCGGGATGCTGGAGTCCCACGTCCGCACGAAGATCGCGGCGGAGATGCAGCAGTTCCTGCCCGAGCGCTCGGTGCAGGACGTCGAGGTGCTGCGCCGCGACTACGAGAAGCTCCGGATCTCGTACGAGCTCCAGCGCGCCATCGGGTCGGAGCTCGACCTCGACCGGCTGCTGGAGAAGATCCTCGAGCGGTCGTTCGAGCTCCTGCTGGCCGACCGCGGGGTGATCCTGCTCTTCGAGGACGGCGACCTGAAGCCCCGGTGCAGCCGCGCGCGCCGCCCCGGCCCCGAGGAGTTCGTGGTGTCTCGCGCGGTGGTGGGGCAGGTGGTCGAGCAGAAGGTCGCGGTGCTCTCCAGCGACGCCAAGGTCGACCCGAGGTTCTCGGAGTCGAAGTCCATCATCATGACGGGCATCCGCAGCTCGATGGGCGTTCCGCTCCTGCACAAGGACGAGCTCCTCGGCGTGATGATCGTCGACTCGCAGAACCCCAACGCCTTCGGCGAGAAGGACCTGCAGCTCTTCACCAACATCGCCAACCAGGCGGCGCTGTTCATCGCCAACGCGGCCCTCGCGCGGCGCATCGAGCAGGAGGCCCTCGCCCGCGCGCGCTTCGAGCGGTTGTTGTCTCCAGCGATCGCCGAGCTGGTGGTGTCGGGCAAGGTCGAGATGAAGCAGGGGGGAGAGCCCCGCACGACGACCATGCTCTTCAGCGACATCCGCGGGTTCACGTCTCGCTCCGAGACGATGCGCGCCGAGGACATCGTCGCGATGCTCAACGCCTACTTCGAGCGGATGGTGGAGATCATCTTCCGCTTCGAGGGCACCCTCGACAAGTTCGTCGGCGACGAGATCATGGCGCTCTTCGGCGCGCCGGTGTCGCACCCCGACGACGCGGTGCGCGCGGTGCACACCGCGATGCTGATGCTCGAAGACCTCAGGGACTTCAACCGCGAGCGCGAGGCCGCGGGGCACCCGGGCTTCGAGATCGGCATCGGGATCAACTCCGGCGAGGTGGTCGCGGGCTACATCGGGAGCTCGAAGGCCATGCAGTACACGGTGATCGGCGCGCCGGTGAACCTCGGCGCGCGGCTCTGCTCCGCCGCCAAGGGGATGCAGGTGCTGATCGCCGAGAGCACCTGGCTGCAGGTGCGCGACCACTTCGAGGTTCACGAGCTGGAGCCGATCAAGCCCAAGGGCATCGCGCAGCCGGTGCGGGTCTTCGAGGTGCTCCGAGCGCGGGGCTGAGCGTCGTGGCGGTGCTCGATTTCGAGCGCCCGCTCGTGGAGCTGGCGCGGCGCATCGAGGCCCTGCGCGCGGCGGGGCGCGAGGGCGGCGACGACGAGCTCTCGGCGCAGGTCGCGGTGTTGGAGTCGCAAGCGCGCACGCTGGAGCGAGAGGTCTTCGACGCGCTGGGCCCGTGGGAGAAGGTGCAGCTCTCGCGGCACCCCGACCGGCCCTACACGCTCGACTACGTGTCGGCGATGTTCACCGACTTCGTGGAGCTTCACGGTGATCGTTGCTACGGCGACGACGCGGCGGTGGTGGGGGGCCTCGCGCGCTTTCGCGGCGAGCCCGTGGTGCTGCTGGGCCACCAGAAGGGCCGCGGCGTGAAGGAGAACGTCCGCAGGAACTTCGGGATGCCCCACCCCGAGGGCTACCGAAAGGCCCTGCGCTTGATGGAGCTGGCGGATCGGTTCCGGCGTCCGCTGGTGACGCTGATCGACACGCCGGGGGCGTTCCCGGGCTTGGGCGCCGAGGAGCGCGGGCAGGGCGAGGCCATCGGCCGTTGCCTCGCGGTGATGTCGGGGCTGCGGGTGCCCGTGGTCGCGGTGGTGATCGGCGAGGCGGCAGCGGCGGGGCGCTGGCGCTGGGCGTGGCGAACCGGGTGCTGATGCTGGAGTTCGCGACCTACTCGGTGATCACCCCCGAGGGCTGCGCGTCGATCCTCTGGAAGGACAGCGCGCGCGCGCCCGACGCGGCGGCGGCGATGAAGGTGACCGCGGAGCACTGCCTCGCGCTGGGGGTGGCGGATGAGCTGATCGCGGAGCCTCCCGGTGGAGCGCACCGTGACCCGGCGGGCGCGGCGGCGCGGGTGGCAGAGGCCGTGGCGCGGAGCCTCGACGCGGTGAAGGGGATGTCGCCCGAGGCGCTGGTCGAAGCGCGCTACGAGCGGTTCCGCGCGCTGGCGTCGTTCGCGGGGTGAGCCAGCGCGGGGCGACGGCCCCGCGGACGCGCGGTGCGTCGATCACGCCCCAGTGGGCGACGTCGTCGCGCTCGCACCTTGCAGACGCGGAAACCGTCCCTTCTGATGGCTGTGAAGCGCTGCGCCTACGGGCTGGGGTTGGCCGCTGCCGCGGCTGCACCCCAGGCTGACGTAAGGGGCGCCCGCCCAGGGGGCGGGCTATCGAGCCAGCGCTGCCGCGGAGCGCTGGCGAGCATCGCGATGGCGCTGCGACGTCTCCAGTTCGCCGCTCTCGCGTGACGCGGGGAACCCTTGCCAAAGCCCGCCCCTCGGGCGGGCGCCCCTTACGTCAGCCTGGGGTGCAGCCGCGGCAGCGGCCAACCCCAGCCAGAGGGCTTGCGGCCCACGAGATGCGCAACCAGCTCCTCGCGAGATCGCGCGGAGGCCGTAGTTCCTCGGGGTTAGAGCTCCTGCGCCATCGCGGCATCCTCTGGGTTGCTGACACCGGAGGCACGCCATGGCGCAGAAGCGTTCGGAGGGTACGTCCACCACCGTGATCGAGACCACCCCTGAGGCCGCCCCAACGGCACCTCCCTGGCTCGCCGAGGCCCTCGCGGTCCTACGGGCGCTGCGGGTCAACGGGATGCAGACCGCGCTGTCCGAGCGCCTGCGAGTTGAGCTGCACCCGGAAGTTCTGGACAGGGGTTTGTCCAGGAGGTCGAGATGGGTGTCGAGCGCGAGATGACGAACGAGACGAAGAAGACGGGGGGCTCCTCGGCGGTGGGCCCGCTGGGTCCGGGCCAGCGGTGGAGCGTGGCGCGCAAGCGCGAGGTGGTGCTGCGGATGCTCAAGGGCGAGTCGCTCGACGGGCTCTCGCGGGAGCTGGGGCTGCCACTGCACAAGCTGGAGCGGTGGCGTGACCG
>JAEYZO010000301.1 GCA_023428035.1 Pseudomonadota bacterium
GCGGCGGTCTGCTTCGACGACACAGTGCGCGTGCTCGACACGCGACGACGCGAGGTCGAGTGGACCTTCGAGGGAGCGACCTCCGCTGACCGCTACGCGTCCTCGATGGAGGCGGTCTTCTCTCCCGACGGTCGCTGGCTCTACGCCGTGTCGGCGAGGTCGGTGGTGACCTGGAGCCTCGCGACGGGCCACGAGGTCGCCCGCGCGCCGATGCCCGAGGGGAGCTGGTACGGCGTCGCGGCGATCTCCCCCGACGGTCGATGGATCGCGACGGTGCTGAGCCGGGACCGCGTCGCGGTCTCAGCGGCGAGGCCTCAGCTCGCGCTCATCGACGCCCACGCCGGGACGCTCGCGCTCTCGAAGTCCACGCTCCCGTACGTGCGCGAGTGGGCGACGCGCCTTCGCTTCACCAGCGACGACGAGCTCCAGTGGGTCGTGCGCCACGCGAACCACCGCGGCGAGGCGGCGATCGTTAGAGTCGGTCTCGACGGCGCCACGCGGAGCGTCGCGCGCCGGGGCTTTCGCGCGTCGGCGCAGGTCGTGGCCATCGATGAAGAGCGCCTGTTGGTGCTCGACCGCGGTCGCTGGTGGGTCTCCTCGGGAGCGCAGCGATCGACAGGGAACACCGTGCCGGGGCTGGCGCTCGACGCGGCGCTCGACGCCGAGGCAGGGCTCGCGGCCTTCGGGGCGCGCGACGCGGAGCGCGAGGGGGTCGTCGTGGTCGACGTCGAGACGGGCGAGGTCCTCGGGCTCGCGTGGACCGCGCGCGCTGCGATCGACGGCGCGTTCTCGCCGGACGGGGAGCAGCTCGCGGTGCGCTACGCCGACGGCGGCGTGGAGGTGTTCGCGCTCGGGTAGAGCGCAGAGGGTCACTCACCCCGCCTTGCTGCGCGGCTCCTTCTTCTCGGGCGTGGCGGTGCCCCGCGCGTCCTTCTTCCGCGCGGCTGTGCCCCGCGCGTCCTTCGCGGGCTCCACCATCGGCGCGGCGGTGCGCGTCTGGTTCCTGCCCCCCTGCTTCGCCGCGTAGAGCGCCTGGTCGGCCCGCTCGAAGAGCGCGTGTCGCTCCGACGCGTCCTTCGGGTACTCCGCGATGCCCAGCGAGCAGGTCACCGACAGCGGGCCGTGCTCCGTCTGGAACACCTGCCGCTTCAGCTCCTCACGGATCCGCTCCGCGAGCTGGAAGGCCCCCGTCGTCTCGGTCTCCTCGCAGACCACCACGAACTCCTCGCCGCCGAAGCGCGCGATGATGTCCGTCTCTCGCCGACAGCGGCTGAGCACCGCGCCGAGGCCCTTGATGACCACGTCGCCGGTCGCGTGCCCGTAGGTGTCGTTCACGCTCTTGAACTTGTCGATGTCGAGCACGATCACCGACAAGGGACGTCCGAAGCGCGCCGCGGCCCGGATCTTCCGCTCGAACTCCGTCTCCATCGAGCGCTTGTTGAGGTGGCCCGTCATCGGGTCGGTGGTGGCCATCTCCTCCAGCCGCCGTACCGCGCCCGCGTTCGCGAGCGCCACCGACGCGTGCGACACCAGCACCCCCAACAACTGACGCACGCCCTCGCTGAAGGCGCCCCGCCGCTGCGCCGAGAGCGTGAGCGAGCCCAGCACCCGGTCGCGCACCACCAGCGGGAGCACCAGCACCGAGGCCGCGTTGGGCAGCGGCCACGCGCGGGTGAACACGTACTGCACCTTCGGGTCGTACTGCCCGCGGTAGGGCAGCGCGTGGCGCGTCTTCACCGCGGCGCTCGCGATGCCCTGGTTGTCGCCGAACACCAGGCCCAGCAGCCCCGCCGGCGCGGAGTCCCCGACGACGTGCTTCACCCGGTGCTCGGCGGTCTTCGCGTCGTAGGTCGCGAACACGAGCAGGTCGTGCTCGACGATGTCCCTAACCGCGCGGGTGAGGGCGGCGACGCACTGCTCCTCGGTGAGCGCCTCGCCCAGCGCGCGCGACGCGCTGAAGAGCGCCGCGAGGTCGTTGCGGGCGCGCTCCAGCCGCGCGAAGACCCGCTCGTTGTCGATCAGCCTGCGGGCCTGCAGCGCCACGGCCTCGAGGGTCTGCTGCTCGTCGGCGGTGAAGGGCCGGTCGTCGTCGCGGTCGGCGGTGAGCACCCCCCGCGTCGCGCCCTGGTCGAGCACGGGCACGCCCGCGAAGCACCGCACCCCCCGCGGGGAGGTGTAGTAGGCGAGGCCCCCGTAGTCGGCGCGGAGCTGCGCGAGGGCCACGGGGCGAGAGAGGTTCCACACCGCTCCGAGGGCGCCCGCGCCCGAGGGGATGGGCGCGGTCACGAGGTCGTCCTCCGACGCGGCCTCGACGAGGCGGAGGGTCGTGCCCTTGGCGTCGCTCCAGAAGAGCGCGCAGGTGCGGAGCCCCATCGTGCGCCGCGCGAGGGTGAGCAGCCCCACCAGCGACGCGTGGATCTCCTCCAGCGACGACTGCACCCGCGCGGGGTCGTCGGCGTCCGAGCGACGCTGCGCGAGGCTCGACGCCGTCGCCGCCGTCGCCGCGCCCAGCCGAAACGACTGCGCCGCCGCCTTCTGCCGCTTGCGCTCGTCGTCGAGGAGGGTCTTCGCGTGAACCCGCACCCTCGCCACCTCGACGCGGGTGAGCCCGTGGTGCAGCGCCGCCGCGGCCACCAGAAGCATCGCGCGCAGACCGAGGGCCTCGACGCCGCCCGCGCCCCCGCCCCCGAGGTGCGTCGCGCCCTCCAGCGCGACCCCTTGCGC
>JAEYZO010000358.1 GCA_023428035.1 Pseudomonadota bacterium
GCTCAGGGTCGAGCTCCGCGCGCGGGAGATCGTCCCCACGATGACCCTCTTCGCCGCGCTGGTGGCGGTGCTCTCGTCGATGTCGCTCTTCGTCGACGAGGAGACGGGCCGCCGCGTCGCGCCGGGCGTGCTCTGGATCGCGGTGGCCTTCGCGGGCACGCTGGGGCTGTCTCGGTCCTGGGGTCGCGAGCGGGAGGAGGGCGCGCTCCGCGGGGTGCTGCTCACGCCAACGTCCCCCGCGGCGATCTTCCTCGGAAAGGCGGTAGGGTCGCTGGCCTTCCTCGCCGTGACGGAGCTGGTGGTGACGCCGCTGGTGGCGCTCTTGCTCCACGCGCCGGTGGGCGATCACCTCGGAGCGGTGAGCGCGCTCCTCGCGCTGGGCTCGCTGGGCTTCGTGCTGGCGGGCACGCTCTTCGGCGCGATGATCGCCCGCACCCGCGCGAGGGACCTCTTGCTCGCGGTGGTGCTCTACCCGCTGGTGTCGCCGGCGCTCCTGTGCGGCGTGGTCGCGACGAGGGACGTGCTCTCGGGCGCGCCCCTCGCCGCGGTGGCCGACTGGTTCAAGATGCTGGCGATCTTCGACCTGGTGTTCCTCGCAGGGGGGACGGTGCTGCTGGGCCCGCTCCTCGCGGAGTAGAGCGCCCCTCAGGGCTGGATCGAGAAGCTCCCGGGGTAGTTCCCGTAGTTCTGCGAGGTCACCCCGTTCGCGGCGGAGCCGCGGTACGCGGGCAGGCCCGGGAGGATCCGCAGCGTGAACGCGCCGCCCTGCGCGAGCGTGATGCGCCCCGCGTGCGCCGCCGCGCCGCAGACCGAGCTGTCGTCGGTGTAGACCCCCGTGCCCCACACCGTGCCGGGCGCGCCGCCGGGGGGGCAGTACACCCTGAAGGCCTGCCCGTTACGTCCGCGGTGCGGCGTCGCCGCCTGCGTCCAGTTGTAGGAGATCGCCCCCGGAGGCGCGTTGCCCAGCGCGGCGGGGGGCCGCGCGCCAGCGAACACGAACGAGCCCCCGTAGCTCCCGTAGTTCCTTGAGGTGACCCCGTTCGCGGGGCTGCCCACGTACACGGGCAGGCCCGGCGCCACCGTGATGGTGACGTTGCCGCCCTCCGCCGCGGTGATGATCCCCGCGTGCACGGCGGCGCCGCAGACCGAGCTGTCGTCGGTGTACGTGCCCGTGCCCCAGACCGTGCTCGGAGAGCCCCCCGCGGGGCAGCTGAAGACGAACTGGCGGCCGTTCTGCCCCCGCACCGCGACGGCGTTGGTCTGCCACGGCCCGCGGCCGGGAGGCGTCGGCAGCGGCGCGGCCCCGCCTCCCGTTGGCGGCGCGGGCACCACCGGCGGCGTCGGCGCGTTGGTGGGCACGGGCGAGGCGACCATGCCCGGCGCGGCGCCGCCCACGATCGAGAAGCTCCCGGCGTAGCGGCCGTAGCGCGTGGTGGTCACGCCGTTGCGCACCGTGGCCACGTACGCCTCCTGCCCGGGGAGGATCTGGATCTGGAAGGTCCCGCCCGCGCCCTGGTTGATGCGCCCCGAGTGCAGCGCCGCGCCGCAGACCGAGCTGTCGTCGGTGTAGACGTCCGAGCCCCAGACGGTGCCCGCGGGGCCGCCGGGGGGGCAGGTCACCGTGACGACGAGCCCGTTGCGGCCGCGGAAGGCCCGGGCCTGCGTGCGCCAGTTCACGTTGGGCATCACCTCGCCCGCGGCGGGGGCCGCGGGCTGCGGCGCCGGGGCCGACTCGCTCGAGCTCCGCTTGCAGCCCACCGAAGCGGAGAGGGTCAGTGTGAGTGCGACGGCGCAGAGGGACCGAGACATACGACAACCCATTCGTGACTCCTCCTTCGTGTCACGCGAGGCCCGGCACCCGCCGACCCGCCGCGCGGCACCGGCACGGTCGCACCACTCGCCCCGCGTTGAGAACCCCGAAAATGGGCCCGACGGAGTCATTGCGCCGCGCTTGTAGGCGGTGAGAGCATCAGCGCCCACATGGACCCGCTGGAGCTGCACGAGCAGCGCGTTCGCCGCGACCTCGAACTCCTGACCTACCCCCGCCGGCCCTGGCTCCGCCCCCGCGTCACGGCCTCGGGCGCCCCCGTTCACGACGCGGTGGTGGTGGGCGGCGGGCAGGGCGGGCTGGTGGCCGCGGCGGCGCTGATGCGCGAGCGCGTCGAGCGGGTGCTGGTGCTCGACGAGAACCCCCTCGACCGCGCGGGGCCGTGGCTGAACTTCGCGAGGATGGTCACCCTCCGCACGCCGAAGTACCTCACGGGGCCCGACCTGGGGATCCCGAGCTTGACCATCCAGTCGTGGTGGGAGGCGCAGCACGGCGAGGGGTCGTGGGAGGCCATGGGGCTCGTGCCCAAGGAGTCGTGGGCGGCCTACCTCGCGTGGTACCGGCGGGTGATGGGGGTGCCCGTGCAGGCCGACACCGCGGCCGAGCGGGTGCGCTGGAGCGAGGCCGACGCGTGCCTCGCGGTGGACGTCACCCGCGGCGGTCAGGCCGAGACGGTGTACGCGCGCAGGGTGATCCTCGCGACGGGCATCGACGGCTCCGGCGCTTGGGACGTGCCCTCGATCGTGCGCGACGCGCTCCCGAAGCACCGCTGGGCGCACACGAGGGAGGACATCGACTTCGACGCACTGCGGGGCAAGCGCGTGGCCGTGCTGGGCGCGGGCGCGTCGGCCTTCGACAACGCCGCCACCGCCCTGGAGCGCGGCGCCGCCGAGGTGCGGGTGCTCTTCCGCCGGAGGAAGCTCGTCGACGTGAACGCCTACCGCTGGGCGGAGTTCGTCGGCTTCCTCAAGCACCTCGGCGACCTGCCCGACGACTACAAATGGAGGTTCATCCTCCAGATCGTGCGCATGGGTCAGCTCCCCCCCGCCGACACGCTGCGGCGGGCGCGCGAGCTGCCGGGCTTCTCGCTGCACCCGGGCTCGGCCTGGGAGCGCCTCGAGGAGACCTCTGACGGCGTGCGGGTCACCACCCCCTCGGGCACGCACGACGTCGATTTCGTGATCGTGGGGACGGGCTTCGTCACCGACCTCTCGCGCCGCAGGGAGCTCTGCGAGCTCTGGCCCCGCGTCGCGCTCTGGCGCGACCGGTACACTCCGCCCGACGACGAGCGCCACGCCGACCTCGAGCGCCACCCCTACCTCGGGCCCTCGTTCGAGTTCACGGAGAAGAACCCCGGCGAGGCCCCGTGGGTGTCGCGGGTCTACAACTACACCTTCGGGTGCCTCCCCTCGCTGGGCTTCGGCGGCGCCAGCATCTCGGGGATGAAGTACTCCGTGCAGCGGCTCACCGCCGGCGTCACCCGCTCGCTCTTCCTCGAAGACAAGGACGAGCACCTCGCCTCGCTCATGGCCTTCGACGAGAGGGAGTTCTGATGGCGACGGCGCTGCGCTCGACGCGGGTGGTGCTCGGGCCCGAGCTCCTGCCCGCGACGGTGGTGATCGAGGGCGAGGCCGTCGCCGCGGTGCTCCCGCGCGACGCCGACCCGGGCTGCGCGGTCGAAGACCTCGGTGACCTCGCGCTCTCCCCGGGCCTGGTCGACACCCACGTGCACGTCAACGAGCCGGGCCGCACCGACTGGGAGGGCTTCGACACCGCGACCCGCGCCGCCGCCGCGGGGGGCGTGACCACCCTGGTCGACATGCCGCTCAATTGCATCCCGGTGACCACCACCGCGGGGGCGTTGAGGGTGAAGCTCGACGCGTGCGCTCCGCAGCTCAGGGTCGACGTGGGCTTCTGGGGCGGGGTCGTTCCCGGCAACGCGGGGGAGCTCGCGGGCCTCGCCGCGGCGGGCGCGCTAGGGGCCAAGGCCTTCCTGTGTCACTCGGGCATCGACGAGTTCCCCAACGTCGAGGAGAGCGACCTGCGCGCGGCGATGATCGCGCTGCGCGACGCGGGCCTGCCCTTGCTGGCCCACGCCGAGCTCGACCTCGGTTCGGCCCCGAACGATCACCCGCCGAGCTCCTACCGCGCGTGGCTCGACGCGCGGCCCCACGAGTGGGAAGACGCCGCCATCGCGCTATTGATCCGCCTGTGCCGCGAGACGCGCTGCGCCGTGCACGTCGTTCACCTCTCGTCGGCCGACGCGGTGCCGATGATCCGCGACGCGAAGGCCGAGGGGCTGCCCTTCACCGTCGAGACCTGCGCCCACTACCTGTGCCTGCGCGCCGAGGAGGTCCCCGACGGAGAGACCCTCTACAAGTGCGCGCCGCCCATTCGTGAAGACGCCAACCGCGAGCGCTTGTGGGCCGCCCTCGACGAGGGCGTGATCGACTTCGTGGTGACCGACCACTCGCCGTGTACGCCCGCCCTCAAGGGCCGCGAGCGCGGAGACTTCACGGAGGCCTGGGGCGGCATCGCGTCGCTGCAGCTCGGCCTGTCGTCGGTGTGGAGCGAGGCCTCGCGGAGAGGCGTGACCCTGCCCACGCTCTCGCGGTGGATGTCGTCGGCGCCCGCGCGCTTCGCGGGGCTGTCGACGCGAAAGGGCGCCATCGCGCCGGGCCACGACGCCGACCTCGTGGCGTGGGACCCCGACGCGGAGTTCACGCTCACGCCCGAGCGGCTGCACTTCAAGCACAAGAACTCCCCCTACGTGGGGAGGGTGCTGAAGGGCGAGGTGAGGTCGACGTGGCTGCGGGGGCAGAGGGTGTATGAGGGCGGGCGCTTCAGCGAGCGGCCCGCGGGCGCGGCGATCCTGGGCCGCGACGACCTGAGGAGAGAGACCGACCGATGAGCGCGAAGGACCCGAACGCCGTTCACCTGATGGGCCTCGTCGACCTGGCCGACGAGCTGCTGGGAGGGCGCGCGCTCTCCGCCAACGACGAGTTCTTCGCGGAGAAGGAGAACCTGCTCAAGCCCGGCCGAGGGGTGTTCCTCCCCGACGAGTACACCGACCGTGGGAAGTGGATGGACGGCTGGGAGACCCGCCGTCGCCGAGAGCCCGGTCACGACTGGTGCGTGCTCAAGCTCGGCGCGCGGGGGAAGGCGCGGATCTTCGACATCGACACCAACCATTTCCTCGGCAACAACCCGGCCTTCGCCTCCGTCGACGGGCTCGAGGCCGACCCCGACGCCGACCCGTCGTCCTTCTCCGAGAGCGACTGGGTCGAGGTGCTGCCGCAGTCGCCGCTCCGCCCCGGCTCGCAGAACCTCTTCGCCGCGCACCGCCCCGGGCCGTGGACGCACCTTCGACTCAACATCTTCCCCGACGGCGGCGTGGCCCGCTTTCGCGCGTGGGGAGACGTCATCGCGGGCGGCGCCGACGCCGAGGCCGACGAGTCGCAGCGCGCGCGGCTGCTCCCGGGCGAGGTCGACCTCGGGT
Source organism: Pseudomonadota bacterium (assembly GCA_023428035.1). Classification (GTDB taxonomy): domain Bacteria; phylum Myxococcota_A; class Polyangia; order Polyangiales; genus JAEYZO01. The sequence goes on from JAEYZO010000358.1 coordinate 5,328, forward strand.
CGGTGAAGAACGGCGCCCTCGCGGTGGCCTGCTCCGACATGTTCTTCGGGCCGATGAACAACCTCATCCTCCCGGGGCGCGCGCCCAACATGGGCAACGGGTGGGAGACGCGCCGCCGCCGCGGACCGGGCTTCGACTGGATCGTGGTGCGCCTCGCCTCGCGCGGCTCGCTCGGCCTCGTCGAGGTCGACACCAACCACTTCAAGGGCAACTGCCCCGGCAGCTTCAAGCTGGAGGGCGTCGACGCCGCGGGCGCGAAGCTCACGGAGCTCGTCGACCCGACCCTCCCCTGGGTGACCGCGGTGCCAGAGCGGAAGCTCACGCCGCACACCCGACATTTCTATCGCGAAGAGGCCGTCGGCCACGGGCCCTTCACGCACGTGCGCCTGTCGATCTTCCCCGACGGGGGCGTGAGCCGGCTGAGGCTCTACGGCAGGCGCGACGAGGGCGGGGCGTGAGCGCCGCCTCGGTGCTCGACGCGATGACCGAGGGCGAGGCGCGCGAGGCCCTCACCCGCTGCTGCGGCTCGTCCCGCTGGGTGGCGGGGATGCTCTCGCGACGCCCCTTCGGCGACGACGCGTCCCTGGAGCGCGCCGCCGACGAGGTGTGGGCGACGGCGACGCCCGACGACGTGCGGGAGGCCCTCTCGCACCACCCCGAGATCGGCGCCGACCTCGACGAGCTCCGCAGGCGCTTCGCGTCGACGGCGACCTGGTCGAGCGGGGAGCAGTCGGGGGTGTCGGCCGCGAGCGACGAGACCCTCCACGCGCTGCGCGACGGCAACCGGCGCTACCGCGAGCGCTACGGCCACACCTTCGTGGTGTGCGCGACGGGCAAGAGCGCCGACGAGATGCTCGCGCTCCTGCGGGAGCGGGAGCGCAACGCGCCCGAGCACGAGCTCTCCGTCGCCGCGGCGGAGCAGGGCAAGATCACGAAGATCCGACTGAGGAAGCTCTCGCCATGAGCCCGCTGACCACGCACGTCCTCGATGTCTCCCTCGGTCGCCCCGCGAGGGGCGTGCCCGTCACCCTCGAAGCCCGCGACGGAGACGGCTACCGCCACCTCGCCCGCGGCGTCACCGACGACGACGGCCGCGTGAAGACCCTGCTCCCCGAGGGCACGCTCTCCGCGGGTGTCTACCGACTCAGCTTTGATACCGCGTCGTACTTCAACGCCCTCGGCACCGCGGGTTTCTACCCCGAGGTGAGCGTGGTCTTCGAGGTCACGCGGCCCACGGAGCACCACCACGTGCCGCTGCTCTTGAGCCCCTTCGGCTACTCCACCTACCGCGGGAGTTGAGAGTGGCCGACCGGCTCATCGACGAGGCGGGGGACATCCTCGCGAGGCTCACCGAGGCCAACGCGGCCTTCGCGCGGCACTACGACGGCGCCCGCCCCGCGCGGCAGCCCGTGCACACCCTCTACTGGGGCGCGCACCGCTTCGACTCGGGGACCTTCACCGCCGTCGCCGACGAGGCCCGCGCGATGCTCTCGCTCTACGCGCCGGACGCGGAGTCGCTCGCGCGCGCGATGGGCTACGAGGGAGATACGAAGCTCACCGAAGCGGTCTACGCGAGGGTGGTCGACAAGCTCCAGCGAGAGCCCCTCGAAGACCTGAGGATCGACTTCGAGGACGGCTACGGCTTTCGCCCCGACGACGAAGAAGACAGCGACGCCGCACGCTGCGCCCAGGCCCTCGCGGCGGCGGTGAGCGACGGCAGCGCCAGCGCGCACTCGGGCATCCGGGTGAAGCCCTTGACCGAGCCCTGCGCGAAGCGGTCGATCGCGACCCTCGACCGCTTCGTGACCTCTCTCGTCGAGGCGCGGGGGAGCGTTCCGCCGGGCTTCAGGGTGACGCTGCCGAAGGTGCAGGTGCCCGAGCACGTCGCGGCGATGTCGGCCCTGCTCTCGCGGCTCGAAGCGCGATCGGGCCTGCGCGAAGGGAGCCTGCCGCTGGAGTTCATGGTCGAGGTGCCGCAGGTGTTCTTCGACCGCGACGGGAGGTTCCAGCTCCCGCTGATGGTGAAGGCCGGGGGCCAACGGCTGACGGCGATCGCGCTGGGCGTCTACGACTTCACCAACGCGTGCAACGTCAGCGCGGCGTGGCAGTCGATCGACCACAGGGTCTGCGACCTCGCGCGGGGCCTGATGACCCTCGGCGCGCAAGGGACGCACGTGCAGCTCTGCGACGGGTCGACCAACGTGCTCCCGGTGGAGCCCCACCCGCGCGGAGACGACCTCGACGAGGCGCGACGGAGCGAGAACCGCGACGCGGTGTGGCGCGCGTGGAGGCTCTCTCACGAGCACGTCCGCCGCTCGCTCATCACGGGCTACGTGCAGGGGTGGGACCTCTCCGCGGGGCAGCTCGTGTCGCGGCACGCGGCCAACGCGCGGTTCTACCTGGAGAGCTTCGACGCGACGGCCGCCCGGATGAAGGCCTACCTCGACAAGGCCGTGGCCGCGACGGACGGCGACGCCGTGCTCGACGACGCCGCGACGGGGCAGGCGCTCTTGGGCTTTCTCCACCGGGCGAGGGAGTGCGGCGCGGTGGATGACGGCGACCTGATGCGCGCGGGCCTGCGGCGCGAGGAGCTGGGCGAGCGCTCGTTCGCGACGCTGCTCGCGGGGCGGCGGGGCTGAGCTACCCGCGCCGCCACACCTCCCGCTCGATCCACGCGGGGTAGCCCATCGACGACTCCGGCCCCAGCGTCACGGCCCCCTCCGCAATCACCTCCTCGCACACGCGTCGCATCGCGTCGTACACGCCCGCCCCTTCGCCCGTCGCCTCCACGCCGAAGGTCCACCACGTCGCGGCCTCGACCTCGACCCGCGCCCACTCCGCCGCGCACACGCCGCCCTCGTCGTCGTCCGCGAAGCCCAGCACCAGCCGTGACCTCCGCTTGCGCGTGAGCACCCACTCGCCCTCGCGCGTCGCCCTCTCCGCGTCGACGCGCTCGCCCTCCTTGCGCCAGCGCTCCACCACGCCCACCACGCCGTCGACCAGGGTCACCGTTCCGAGCGCCGCCGTGCGCGTCTTCGTCTCCAGCTTCGGCTGCCTGCCGCTCGCGCCGCGCACCTTCACGCCCAGGTCGTCGCGGCCCGTGCGCCGGTAGCGGTCCTCCCGGGGCTCGTCGCGCAGCACGTCGATCACCGCGAAGCGCGCGGAGAGCGCCTCCACGCGCGGGTCGTCGTCGGCGAGGAACCACCGCACCTCGAGGCTGTCGATCAGGTCCATGTCCGCCGTGGCCCTCCGTGGTACGGCCCTCTCAAGGTGAGATGCCGCTCGCGCCGTCCCGCGACCCTCACCTTTGCGACGCGCCGATCCGTGGCCAGACTCCTCCCATGCGTTGGCGCGCGGCGACGTTGCTCCCTCTCGCGATGGCCTGCCAGCAGGCCCGCGCGCAAGACGCCGCCCCTCCCCCTCGCGAGGGCGCCGTCGCTCCATCTCCAGCGCCCGCCCCCTCGAACACTCCGGGGTGGACGGTCGCGCTCCGCCTCCGTCACCGACCGACGGAGGGCCACGCGCTCCCCGACGCGGTGGTGCACGCGCCGCCGGGCTTCGACGCGCGGGCGCCCCTTCACCTCGTGGTGTTCTTCCATGGGATCTACTCCCGCGCGGCGTGGTGGCTGGTCTCCGGCGACCTCGCCCCGGTCACGGGAGAGCGCGGCGTGGGCTGGGGGCTCTCGACGCGGCACGACCGCGCCTTCGTGAACGCGCTGGTGATCGTGCCGCAGCTCGCCCCCGCGGGAGGTCGCTTCGCGGGCGCGTTCCAACGCCCGGGCTTCTTCCGGGAGTTCCTCGACGAGCTCCTGCGGGAGTCCCTCGCCCAGCGACTGGGCGGAGCGCGGAGCGTCGACGACGTCGCCTCGCTCACCCTCGTGGGCGCGAGCGCGGGAGGCCCGGTGATCGCGCGTCTCCTCGGGGGAGAGCTCGCGCGCAAGGTGCGCAACGTGGTGGTGATCGACGGGCTCTACGGCGGTGAGTCGTCCTTCGCGGGGTGGCACCGCGGGTCGACCGCCGAGGCGCCGCGGCGCTTCGTCAACGTCGACGCGGGGAGCCGCTT
>JAEYZO010000359.1 GCA_023428035.1 Pseudomonadota bacterium
CGTCTTGCGCGCTCGCGCTGAGTGAGTAGCTCGCCAACAACAAGCCCACGGTCGTCGCTCGCACAGCGGCGGAGGATACCCCGAGGCCTCTCCCGGGGTTACCATCCCCGCGCGATGCGAGCCGTGGCCGAGAGCCCTAGTACTGGTACCGCCCTCGACGAATTCCTCTCCGAGCGACCCTGGATCAGCCGCTTCGCCTGGGCCGCGATGGGCCTCGCCGCGTGGGCCGTGCTCGTCACCGCCTCGTGGCTCCACGCCGACGGCCGGGGCTTCGGCACCCACCAGCAGCTCGGCCTGCCGCCCTGCACCTTCGAGGCGATGACCCGCGTCCCCTGCCCCGGCTGCGGGCTCACCACCTCGTTCACGCACATGGCCCACCTCTCGCCGTGGAGCGCCCTCGACGCGCACCCCATGGGCCCGGTGCTCTTCCTCATCACCCTGGTCGTCGCCGTCGCCGCCCCCTGGGCCGCGAAGCGCGGCGTCGCCGTGCACCGGGTCGTGCAACACCCGTGGGTCACCGTCGCCCTCGGCCTCGCCCTCACCCTCGGCCTCGGCACCTGGGGCTGGCGCGTCGTGCACAAGCTCGTGTGAGCGAAGGCGTCACTCCCCCCGCACGGTCACCGTCACGCCCTCGGCCTCGGCGCTCGGCGCTGCGGTGAGCGCGTACTCCACGGGCTCCAGCACCCACGACCTCGAGGTCGTGTCCCAGTACGCGAGGTCGTCGCCGCGCAGCTCCATCGTGACCGACCCGCTCGCGCCGGGGTCGAGCTCCACCTGCGCGAAGGCGCGCAGGTCCCTCGGCGCGCGCTCCACCGACGAGCCCCGCGCCGTGGCGTAGAGCTGCACGGTCTCCCTCCCGCGGCGCTGCCCGGTGTTGGTCACCCGCGCCGTCACCGTCACCGCCTCCCCACGGCGCACCGTCGCCCGCGACGCGGTGACCTCACCGTACGCGAAGGAGGTGTACGTCAGCCCGTGACCGAAGGGCCACGACGCCCTCACCCCCGCGCGCCCCAGGTGCCGGTACCCGTGGAACATCCCGTAGGTCACCGTCGGCGACACGTTGTCGAAGGGCGGCAGGTCCTCCTCCCGCGCGGGGATCGTGAAGGGCAGCCTCCCCGACGGCGAAGCGTCTCCGTAGAGCAGCTCCGCGAGCGCGGCCCCGCCCTGCGCCCCCGGGTAGAACCCGAACAACACCGCGGGCGCCGCGTCGCTCCACCCCGCGGTGGTGATCGCCGCGCCGCCCTCCAGCACCACCACCACCCGCGGGTTGAGCGCAGACGCCGCGCGGATCAGCGCCGCCTCGCTCCCCGGCAGCGCCAGCCCCGCGCGGTCCCCCGCGCCCACCTCGCCCTCGCCCTCGTCGCTCGCGTCGAGGCCCGTCACCACCACCACCGCGTCGGCCTCGCGCACCGCGCGCTCGCCCTCGACGTCGAGGGTCGCCCCCGCGAGGTGCGTCACCGTCGCCCCCGCGCCGGCCCTCGCGCGGATCCCCTCCAGCGCCGTCACCACCTCGCCCGGGAGCACGCTGCTGCTCCCGCGGTCGCCGATGTTCTCCACGTCGGCGTTGCGGCCGAGCACCACAACCCGCCTCGCCGTCGCCGCGTCGAGGGGCAACGCGGGGCGCCCCTTCACCGCGCGGTTCTGCAGGAGCACCACGCCCCGGCGGGCCACCTCGCGCGCGAGGGAGAGGTGCGCGTCGGTGAGCCTCGCGCTCGGGTCGTCGGCGCGATCGCGCGTATCGAGGCCGAAGCAGAGCTGCGCGCGCAAGACCCTCCGCAGGGCGCGGTCGAGCTCGCGCTCGTCGAGGTCTCCGCCGTTCACCGCCGCGACGAGACGTCGGTAGTTCAACCCCGAGGGCATCTCGATGTCGAGCCCCGCGCGCAGGGACGTCACGTCGCCGTGGGTGCCCAGCACCCAGTCGCTCTCGACGAAGCCCGCGAAGCCCCACTCGCCACGGAGGACGTGGGTGAGCAGCGCCGCGCTCTGGTCGCACCAGTCGCCGTTCACGCGGTTGTAGGCGCTCATCACCGAGCCTACGCGACCCTCGACCACGGCCCGGCGAAAGTGCGGCAGGTACACCTCGCGCAGCGCGCGCTCGTCGACGCGCACGTCGACCGTGTGCCGCGTGGCCTCGATGCTGTTGGCCGCCAGGTGCTTGGCGCTCGCGATCACCCCGCGCGACTGGGCGCCCTCGATGAAGCCCAGGGCCATCGCGCCGAGGTGGTGCGTGTCCTCTGAGTAGGTCTCCTGCGCGCGGCCCCAGCGCGGGTGACGAAGGAGGTTCATCGTCGGAGCCAGGATCACGTCGCCGCCCACGGAGCGCAGCTCGTCGGCGACGGCCTCTCCCACGCGCCGCTCCAGCGACGGGTCCCAGGTCGCGCCGCGCATCATCGCCACGGGGAAGGCCGTCATCGGCACCCCGATCTGCCCGCTCACCCCGCGCGGGCCGTCGAGCATCCGTAGCCCGGGGAGGCCCAGACGCTCGCTCCCGCGCACCCGCCAGCTCCGGTCGACGCGGGTGAGCGCCGCGCCGTGCAGCATCGACACCTTCTCGTCGACGGTGAGCGCGCCGAGCGCCGCGGTGATGCGCGACTCCACCGAGGCGGAGTCCCTCCCCTGGCAGTACGCGCGCGTCGCCTCGGTGGGCGCGAAGGGCTCGGGGCTGTAGCCCCTCCCGAGGTCCCCCGGGGGAGCGTCGACCCCCGCGTCGCCCGAGACGTCTC
>JAEYZO010000422.1 GCA_023428035.1 Pseudomonadota bacterium
GTGAAGCAGGCCTCGCAGCTCTTCGTGGGCACCACGCACCTCACCATGACCCACAACGAGGCCTGGCACTTCGGCCGGATGGGACGCCTCCTGGAGCGCGCCGACAAGACCTCGCGCATCGTCGACGTGAAGTGCTTCCTCCTCACCCAGCGCCCCGCGGCGCCGGGCTCCCCCGAGGACGAGCTCCAGTGGCTCGCGCTCCTGCGCAGCGCCAGCGCCTTCGAGATGTACCGAAAGCGCCACCGCCGGGTGACCCTCGCCGACGTGGCCCGCTTCCTCGTGCTCGACGAGCGCTTTCCCCGCTCGGTGTACCACTGCGTGTACGAGGCCGAGCGCTCGCTGCGGGCCTTCACCGCCGCGCAGGGCCGCGACGACGGCGCCCTCGACGGGCCCGTCACCGCCCTCGCCGCGCTCCGCGACGAGCTCGGGAGCACCACCGTGGAGCAGGTGCTCGAGCGCGGCCTGCACGAGTCCCTCGACGCGGTGCAGACCCGCCTCAACGCCGTGGGCACCGCGGTCTTCGAGACCTTCATCGCGCGCTGAGAGCGTCACCCACCCACGGAGCCACACGCCCCTTGCGACTCCTCATCCAGCACCGCAGCCAGTACCGCTACGAGCGACCCGCCGCGCTCGGCCCCCACGTCGTCCGCCTGCGCCCCTGCGCGCACGCCCGCGCCCGGGTCGAGGGCTACGGCCTCACGGTCTCGCCCGAGTGCGAGCTCCGCTGGCAGCAGGACCCCGCGGGCAACCACGTCGCGCGCGTGAGCTTTCGCGCGGGCACCCTCGCCCCCGCCCTCGAGCTCCTCGTCGAGCTCACCGTCGACATCAAGCCCGTCAACCCCTTCGACTTCTACCTCGACGACGACGCCCGGGAGTCTCCCTTCTCCTACGCGCCCGCCCTGCGCGAGATGCTCGCGCCCTTCCTCCTTCAAGAGCACGAGCGCGCGCTGCCCGGCACCCGCCTCGCGGATTTCATCGCCTCGCTCCCCTCGTCGGGCGGCACCGTGCCCCTGGTGGTGGAGCTCAACGCCCTCGTGAACCAGCGCACCCGCTACGTGCTCCGCGACGAGCCCGGCGTGTGGACCCCCGAGGAGACCCTCGCCCACGAGCGGGGCTCCTGCCGCGACTCCGCCACGCTCCTCGTCTCCGCGCTGCGCCACCGGGGCTTCGCCGCGCGCTTCGTGTCGGGCTACCTCGTCCAGCTCACCGACGAGGGGATGATCCCCGACGCCCCCAGGGGCGTCGGCCGCGACGTGGTGGGCCTCCACGCCGGGGCCGAGGTCTACCTCCCCGGCGCGGGCTGGGTCGGCCTCGACGCCACCAGCGGCCTCCTCTGCGGTGAAGGTCACATCCCCCTCGCCTGCGCGGCCACGCACCAGCTCGCGGCGCCCCTCGACGGCACCGCCAGCGAGCCCGCGTCGGGGGTCAGCTTCGAGGTCACCGTCGGACGTCTCGGCCACGAGCCCCGCCCCACGCGCCCCTACGAAGACGCCGTGTGGGAACAGATCCTCACGGCGGGCGAGCGCGCCGACGCCCTCCTCGAAGACCAGGGCCTCACGCTCACCATGGGCGGCGAGCCCACCTTCAACGCGCGAGAGCACACCGAGGCCCCCGAGTGGAACGGCGAGGCCCTCGGGCCGACCAAATGGTCCCTCGGGCAGCGCTTCGCGGCGGAGCTGAAGACCAGGCTCACCCCCGGCGGCATCACCCTGCACCGCCAGGGAAAGCACTACCCCGGCGAGTCGCTCCCTCGGTGGAACCTCGACCTCATCGGCCGCGACGACGGCGCCCCCGTGTGGTCGTCGGAGCGATTCCCCACCGAGGCCACGCCCGAGAGCGCCGAGCGCTTCGCCCGCGCCCTCGCGAAGCGCCTCGGTCTCGAAGCGGCCCTCGCCCCCGCCTACGAAGACCCCTGGCGCTTCCTCCAGGAAGAAGCCTCGCTCCCGGTCGACGTCGACCCGCTGAAGGCCGACCTCAGCGACAGCGAAGAGAGAAGACGTCTCGCCCGCGTGCTCGACCGCGGCCTCGCCACCCCCGCGGGCTGGGTGCTCCCCGTCGCGCGCGTCGACGGCGCCTTCATCGGCGCCCCGTGGAGGCTCCGTCGCGGCCACCTCTTCCTCCTGGTGGGCGACAGCCCCATCGGGCTGCGCCTCCCCTTGCGCTCCCTCGGTGAGGGCGACCCCGCGCCCACCCCCGTCGAAGAGGACTACCCCCCCGACCCTCGCGTCACCGACGAGGACGAACCCTCCCAAGCGAAGCTCAGCCCGCCGAAGCGCCGCGCCGACCCGACGGGTCAGGGCGTTCGCACCGCCCTCTGCGTCGAGGCCCGCGGGGGTGAGCTCTTCGTGTTCCTGCCTCCCGCGGCGAGCAACGACGACTGGTTCGCCCTCGTGCGCGAGGTCGACGCGGCGCGCGTCGACTCTCAGCTCGACGTGACCCTCGAGGGCTACGGCCCTCCCTCGGGCGCGTGCCTCACCCGCGCGGTGGTCTCCCCCGACCCCGGGGTGCTGGAGCTCAACCTCCCGGTCACCCGCGACACCCGCGGCTACGCGTCGCTGGTGGATCAGGTCTTCGACGCGGCGCTGCACGCCGGACTGCACTCCGAGAAGTACCTCCTCGACGGGCGCATGGCGGGCAGCGGAGGCGGCAACCACCTCACCCTCGGCGGCCCCACGCCGCTCCAGTCACCCTTCTTGAAGCGCCCCGACGTGCTCGCGTCGATGCTCACCTTCTGGCAGCACCACCCCTCGCTGTCGTTCCTGTTCACGGGCTTGTTCGTGGGGCCCACCTCGCAGGCGCCGCGCCTCGACGAAGCCCGCCACGACGCCCTGCACGAGATGGAGATCGCCCTCGCCCGCGCCTTCGCCACGCGCGACGAGGCGACCCCCCCGCCGTGGCTCGTCGACCAGCTCTTCCGTCACCTCCTGGTCGACGTGTCGGGCAACACGCACCGGGCGGAGGTGTGCATCGACAAGCTCTTCGACCCCTACACGCCCCACGGCCGGCAGGGGCTGATCGAGCTCCGCGCCTTCGAGATGCCCCCGCACCCGCGGATGGTCGTGGCGCAGATGGTCCTCGCGCGGGCCCTCGTCGCGGCCTTCGCGGTGGAGCCCTACCGCGGGCCCCTCGCGCGCTGGGGAGCGACCCTGCACGACCGCTTCCTCCTGCCGCACTACCTCTGGAGCGACCTCGAAGACGTGCTCGCCTTCGCCCGCTCCCGCGGCGTCGAGCTCCCCGCCGAGGGCTACCGCCCCTTCCTGGAGCTCCGCTGCCCGAAGGTGGGGGAGCTCCACCTCGACGAGGTCTCGCTCTCGCTCCGCAACGCGCTCGAGCCCTGGTCGGTGCTCGGCGAGGAGCTCACCCGCTCGGGCACCGCGCGCTTCGTCGACTCGTCGATGGAGCGCGTCGAGCTCACCGTCGACGGGCTCGTGCCCGAGCGCCACGCGGTGATCGTCAACGGCCGCGCGCTCCCGCTGCGCCCCACCGCCGTCGCGGGTCGCTACGTCGGGGGCGTGCGCTTCCGCGCGTGGGCGCCGCCGCACGCGCTGCAGCCCCACCTCGGGATCCACCACCCCTTGCGCTTCGAGGTGGTCGACCAGTGGTCGCGGCGCTCGCTGGGCGCCTGCGCCTACCACGTGTGGCACCCCGAGGGCCGGGCCTTCGACACGGCCCCCCTCACCCGCTTCGAGGCCGAGGCCCGCCGCGCGCAGCGCTTCACCGCCGAGGGGCCGTCACCCTGGCCCGTGCGCGTCGATCCCGCCGAGCCCCTCGCCGAGGCGCCCTACACCCTCGACCTGCGCCGCTTCGCGATGGACCGCCCCATGCCACGCCCCGAGCCTGAGGAGCACTCCTAGAGAGACCCGATGCCGAACCTCCTCGCGATGAGCTTCGAGGGCGCCCTCGCCCCCTCCTTCGACCTGCGGTGCCTGCAGCCCGGGCGAAAGCCCCCCGACGGCTGGGGCATCGGCTTCTACCCGGGGGGAGAGCCCTCGGCCATGGTGCTCAAGGAGCCCGCGCCCCCCCACGAGAGCATCCGCAGCGAGCTGGTGAAGAGCTGGGAGCACCTCGCGAGCTCGCTCTTCCTCCTTCACGTGCGCTCGGCCACCTGGGGGTCGAACTCCACGGCCAACACCCAGCCCTTCGAGCGCTCGTGGGGGGGCCGCGACTGGCTCATGGCCCACTCGGGCTCGCTCCGGCACCGCATCGAGCTCCTGTCGCAGAAGCCCTTCGAGCCCGTGGGGAGCACCGACTCCGAGCGGGTCTTCTGCGAGGTGCTCAACCGCGCCGTCGAGGCCGGCGCCCGCTCCCTCAAGGACATCAGCCCCGAGCTCCTGCACCGCTGGCTCCTCGACCTGAACGAGCACGGATCGCTCTCGATGGTCATCACCGACGGGCACGACCTCGTGGCCTACGCCGACCGCGCCGGCGACGGAGACGTCTTCGTGTGCGAGCTCAGGCCCCCGCACGGCCCGCGGCGCTTCGGCGACGACGACCTCCACGTCGACCTCACCCGCCGCGGGATCAAGAGCCGCAAAGGCGTGCTGGTCTCCTCCGAGGCGCTCACCTTCGAGGGCGAGACCCGCGCGGCCTGGCGGCGCCTGGAGCGGGGCAGGCTCCTCGTGGTGCGGCAGGGCGCCGTCGAGGCCGAGCTGGAGCCCGACGTGACCCTGGGCTCGCTCCCGCCGCGCCCCGTCGCCGCGCGCAGCGAGCACATGATGGCCGCGCCCCCCGCGGAGCCACGCACCCTGGAGGTGAAGCACCGCACGGTCTACCGCTACGAGACCCCGGTGGAGCGCTCGACGCACCTCCTCAGGCTCACCCCCGCGCACGACCGCCGGCAGCGCCTGGTGGACTTCGAGCTGAAGGTCTCCGTCGACGGGCTCGTGCGCGAGTACGAAGACGTCTTCGGCAACCACGCCCACCGGATGCTGCTGGAGTCGCCCTACACCGAGCTGGTGATCGAGGCCCGGAGCGTGGTCGAGACCCTCAACTCCGAGCCCCTGCGCAGGCAGTCGCTCGCGGCGCCCTCGAAGCTCCCCCACCCGTGGATGCCCTGGCAGCGGCAGCTCCTCGCGCCCTACCTCCTGCCGCCGGAGCTGCCCGAGAGCCAGCTCGACGAGCTGGTGGAGTACGGCGAGAGCTTCGCCGCCCGCAACGACTACGACCTGCTCGACACGCTCATCGACCTGAACCGCACCGTCTTCAGGGAGTACGAGTACAAGCAGGGCGAGACGACGGTCTTCACCTCGGCCTTCGACGTGTACACCCACCGCCGCGGGGTCTGTCAGGACTTCACCAACCTCTTCATCTGCCTCGCGCGCCTGATGAACATCCCCGCGCGCTACGTGTGCGGGTACATCTACACGGGCCCGAAGAACCCCAACCAGGTGCAGAGCGAGGCCTCGCACGCCTGGGTCGAGGTCTACCTCGCCGAGCGCGGGTGGGTGGGCTTCGACCCCACCAACGGGGTGCTCGCGCAGACCGACCACGTGCGGGTCGCGGTGGGGCGCAACTACGTCGACGCGACGCCCACCTCGGGCACCCTCTTCGTCGGCGGCGGGGCCGAGAAGCTCGAGGTCGCGGTCACCGTCGAACCCCAGGGCGCCTGAGCGCACCAGACGACCCGCCCATGCACATCGTCTACGTCTCGCAGTACTTCCCCCCCGAGCCCGGGGCCCCCGCGGCGCGCGTGTCGGAGCTCTCCCGGGCCTGGGCCGCGCGCGGCCACAAGGTCACCGTGCTCACGGGCATGCCCCACCACCCCGCGGGGGTGATCCCGCCGGAGTACCGCGGCAGGGCCCTCGTGCGGGAGCGCTTTCACGACGTCGACGTCGTGCGTACGTGGATCTACGCCGCGGCCAACAAGGGCAAGGTGCGCCGCTCGCTGGCCTTCCTCTCCTACGCGGCCTCGGCGGCGGCGTGGGGGCAGCTCCACGTCGACGCCCCCGACGTGGTGGTGGCGACCAGCCCGCAGCTCCTCTCCGCCGCGGCGGGCTCGGTGCTCTCTCTCACCCGCGGCGCCCCCTGGGTCTTCGAGGTGAGGGACCTCTGGCCCGAGTCGATCGTCGCGGTGGGGGCGCTGCCCGCGCGCCACCCGGTCGTGCGCGGCCTCGAGGTGGTCGAAGAGGGCCTGTACCGCCGCGCCGACCGCGTGGTGGTGGTGACCGACGCCTTCCGCGAGCGGCTCATCGAGCGGGGCCTGCCCGCGTCGAAGCTCGCGGTGATGAAGAACGGCGCCGACCTCTCGCGCTTCGTGCCCCGCGGCCGAGACACCCCCCTGCGCGCGGAGCTCGGCTGGCAGGGCAAGACCGTCGTCTCCTACGCGGGCACGCACGGCATGGCGCACGGGCTCGACGCGATCCTCGACGTGGCGAAGGGGCTGCGAGGCAGGGGCGACCTGCGCTTCCTCTTCGTGGGCGACGGGGCGCAGCGCGAGGCCCTCACGAAGCGTGTGGAGCGAGAGGCGATCACCAACGTGAAGCTCCTCGGCCCGGTGCCCCGCGACCGCATGACCGAGGTCTACGCGACCAGCGACGTGTGCCTGGTGCCCCTGCGGGCGACGGCCCTCTTCAACACGGTGCTCCCGTCGAAGCTCTTCGAGATCATGGCGATGGAGCGCCCGGTGGTGCTCAGCGTCGACGGCGAGGCGCGGGCCCTCACCGAGGCGGCCGGCGCCGGCCTCTACGCGCCGCCCGAAGACGTCCCCGCCATCACCGAGGCGCTGGTGGCGCTCGCCGACGACCCGGCGCGCCGCGAGGCCATGGGGCGCTCGGGGCGGGCCTTCGTGACGGCCCACTACGACCGCGAGCAGATCGCCGGGCGCTACCTCGCGCTCCTCGAAGACCTCGCCCGCGAGCGTCGACGGCGATGACCCCGCGCGAGCTCCCTCGCCTCGCCCGCACCCTCGCGCGCCTGCACCCGCTCCAGCTCCTCGCGCGCCCGCCGCAGCTCGCCCTCGCGCGCCTCGTCCGACGCGTGCCCGCCCTCGCGCCCCCGCCC
>JAEYZO010000471.1 GCA_023428035.1 Pseudomonadota bacterium
CGCTCCCCTCGACGGCCGCGAGGCCCTTCGCGCGGAGCGCCGCGCGGGCGTCGGCCACGTTGGCCTTGTACTGCCCGCAGGACGAGTAGCTCCTGTGCGCCGCGGTGATGAAGCCCACCGCGCGCCGCACGCCGTCGCGGGACATCTGCGCCAGCACGTCGGAGAGGTAGGGGTCCCAGTTGCGCATCCCGACGTAGACCGGGAGGTCGGGGCCCGCGCGCCGGAGCTCCCGACGCAGCCCCTCGGCCTGACGGAGGGTTAACTCGGTGATGGGAGACACGCCGCCGAAGAGGGCGTAGTGCTGCGCCACCTCCTCGAGGCGCTCGGGCGACACCCGGCGGCCCCGCAGCACGTTGGCGAGGAAGGGGCGGACGTCGTCCATCCCCCGCGGGCCGCCGAAGGAGACGACGAGCACTGCGTCGAAGGGGGCGGTGGGCATCACCCCTCGATCAACACCCTGGCCGCGGGGGCGCCCACGCGCAGGAACCACCGGCGGGTGACCTCCCGCGCGCCGACCCGGTCGAGCACCGAGCCCAGGGTCTCGCCCTCGAGGTCCTTCGCGATGGCCAGGAGCTCGTCTCGCACGGCCTCGCGCAGCTCGGGCCTCGCGGCGTTGTGGGCGAACACCACGGGGTTCATGGCGTCGATGTCGCTCCAGGGAGCCGTGTGGGCGCCTCGGGTGGCCTCGGCCTCGGTGCGCTTGAGGGTGCGCTCGAAGAAGGCCCGGCGGCGCTTGCCGATGGTCTTCGCGGTGTCGTCGCTGAGCACGCGCTCGACGATGCGCGACTGGGCGTTGGCGACGATGCCGTCGAGGCTGTCGCGGGCGCGCTCCATGAGCTGCTGCTGGATCTCCTCGCCGATGCCCCCGAGGGCCTTGCTCGCGGCCTTGGCGCCGAAGGAGAGCGCCCCCCGGAGCATGCCCCCGCCGGGCACGCCGCCGCCCTTCTCGGTGCCGCCGAGGGCGGTGCCCGCGCGCTGCACGAAGGTGGTGAGCGCGTCGGAGATGGTGGCCCTCACGGCCTCGCGGACCTTCTCGTTGCCGACGGCCTTCTCGACGGACTCGCGGGGCAGGCGCACGGGCCGCCCGAGGTGCTCGGCGATCTTCTGCGAGACGTCTTCAGGGAGCCAGGCCGAGAGGGTGACCGTCGAGGCCGCGGCGCGCGCGAGCCAGCGGGCGCGCGAGGGCACCACGAAGCGGGCGTTGAGCTCCGCGACCCTGGCCGGGTCTGAGAGCGCGTCGAGGACGGTGAAGACCTCGTCGACGTCGATGAAGCTCGACGCGGGCGTCTCGCAGAGGGCGTCGAAGGCGCGGTCGAGGCGGGCGCGGAGCGCGTCGTCGGTGTCGGTCATCGCTGGGCCGCGGTTCTACACCACCGGGCGCGGCGGTATCACCCCTCCCTCGCGCGCACCGCGAGGCCCAGGGCCACCGAGGTGAGCGCCTCTCCGCCGCGGAGCTTCTCCTCCCCGAAGCGGCGCGCGAACACGTTTCGCACCGCGGGCACCAGCGACGACCCCCCCGTGAGGAACACCCGGTCCACCTCCCCCGACCCGACGCCGGTCTTCGCCAGCAGCGCGTCGACCGCGCGCTCGATCGCCGCGAGGTGCTCCGCGATCCACGCCTCGAAGTCGTCGCGGGTGATTCGCTGATGCACCTCCAGCGGGCCGTCGTCGAAGTCGAGCCCGCAGGCGGTCTCGGTCGAGAGGGTGACCTTGGCGCCCTCGACCCGCTTGTGGAGGTGAAAGCCCAGGTCGGCCTCGACGAGGTGCAGGAGCGCCTCGAAGCGCTCGGGCTCCGGCGACTGCGCCTTGATCTCCTTCAAGAACCGCAGCGTGTCGCGGCTCCTCAGGAACGACAGGTGGTGCCACCGCCGGAGGTGCTGGTAGATCCACGGCGGCACCGAGATCTCCTTGCCGTCGAGGTACGACACGTAGCTCGTGCCCTTGCCCAGCGCGGGAGAGACCGCGTGGTCGACGACCTCTCCGTCGAAGACGTCGCCCGCGAGGCCCACGCCCTCGGTGCCCACGATGCGGTCCCTGCCGGGTCGGCCGCGCACCCCGGGCCCCACGCGCATCAGGCAGAAGTCGCTGGTGCCTCCGCCGAAATCTCCGATGAGCACCAGCTCGTCGTGGTCGAGCCCCGACTCGTACCAGTGCGCCGCCCCCACGGGCTCGTACTCGAAGCGCACGTCCTCGAAGCCCGCGAGGCGCAGGGCCTCGGTGAGACGTCGCTGCGCGAGGGCCTCGTCGTCGTCGGTCTTCGCGTGCACGAAGCGCACGGGGCGGCCCACCACCACGCCCTTCACGGGCTCCAGCGCGGGGCCGAGCACGTCCTCGGCCCCGTTGCGCACCCCGCGGAGGATCACCGCGATCAGCTCCTCCAGGGAGTACGCGCGGGAGAACACCTGCGTGCGCTGGAAGAGCCCGCTCGCGAGGTACGACTTCAGCGATTGGACGAGCCGCCCCGAGCCGTCAGAGGCGAGGTAGCGCTCGATGGCCTCGGGCCCGGAGTACGACCGGGCACCTCCGCCCGGCGCGGGGTCGGTGGGGTCGAAGAAGAGCACCGAGCGGAAGGTGGTGGTGCCCCCGCCCGCGCTGTCGAAGCGCGCGAGGCGCGGCGCGCCGTCGCCGTCGCAGCGCGCGAGGGAGGTGTTGGTGGTGCCGAAATCGAGGCCGATGAAGCGCGCCATGGGTGACGTCTCCTCTCTCGCGTGGGCATCGGGCGCGCGGGCGTGAGGGTCGCCCCCTCGGCTCCGCCCCGGCGCGCTGAAAAACGGGGGCGAGGTGGCTACCAGAGCGCGCGAGGGAGCGCAAGGGCGCGGAGGGGCCGCGGGGGCGCGGTTTCGTTGCTGCGCTCGACGGGTGTGTTCTATCCTCGCCGCGGCCGATGCCCACGCCGAACGACCCGCCGCGGAGCCGGCACTACCTGCTGAAGTTCATCTCGGGCAAGTACCAGGGTGGGGAGTTCCCCATCGCGCCCGGCAGGGAGATCATGGTGGGGCGCTCGAACGACCTCGACGTCGTGCTGGTCGAGGACATGGTGTCGCGCAAGCACGCGCGGATCACCTACGCCAACGACACCCTCTCGATCGAAGACCTGGGCAGCACCAACG
The DNA here is from genome assembly GCA_023428035.1 of Pseudomonadota bacterium. Taxonomy (GTDB): domain Bacteria; phylum Myxococcota_A; class Polyangia; order Polyangiales; genus JAEYZO01. The sequence goes on from JAEYZO010000471.1 coordinate 3,111, forward strand.
GCACCTTCGTCAACGGCGAGAAGATCAAGCGCGCGCGCCTGAAGGAGGGCGACCGGGTGCTCATCGGCACGAGCATCGTGCGGGTGACCGCCACCGACGCTCCGAGCGGGGCGTCGGGCGAGACGCGCGAGGCCGAGGCCCGCGCCCGGATGCAGAACGCGGCGCAGCGCACCACCAACGTGAAGTCCATGAGCGGCACCATCGACGAGGTGCCCCTGGTAGACCTCCTGCAGCTCTTCGCGACGAGCAAGAAGAGCGGCGTGCTGGTGATCTCCCGCGACGACACGGTGGGCAAGATCTTCCTGCGCAAGGGGCAGATCGCCTTCGCGAGCATCAACGACAACGGAGAGATCGGGCCCCTGAAGTCGATCTACCGACTGCTCACCTGGGAGACGGGCTTCTTCGACCTGCAGCCCCCCGACGAGCGGGAGTTCACCGAGGAGATCCAGCTCTCCACCGAGGCCATCTTGATGGAGGGGATGCGGCAGTACGACGAGTTCCGTCGGCTCCAGTCGTCGCTGCCGTCGGCCACGGCGCGGCTCACGCTGCCGCAGCCGCTGACGCCGCCGCTTCGCGACCTCGACGCCAAGGAGCTCACGGCTCTGC
>JAEYZO010000492.1 GCA_023428035.1 Pseudomonadota bacterium
GCGCGTGGACGCTCACAAGGGCGACGCGGGTCACGTCTTCATCGTGGGCGGGAGCGCGGGCACGACAGGGGCTGCCCTACTGGCTGCGCGAGGGGCGCATCGGGCTGGCGCGGGCCTGGTGACCATCGCGTCGCGGGCGGCGGGTTCGCTCGCGATGCAGGTGACCGAGACGATGACCGTCTCGCTCCCCGACGAGCTCTCGTCGGTCGAGGGCGCTCTCTCGGAGGCGCTCACGAGGGCGAGCGCGGTGGTCGTCGGTCCGGGCCTCGGCCGCGACGCGTGGGCGAGGGGAGTGACCCGCCTCATCGTGGAGCGCGCGCAGGTCCCGGTCGTGGTCGACGCCGACGCGCTGGGGCACCTCGACCGCGAGGGGACGACCCCCGGAGCGCCGCGGGTGCTCACGCCGCACCCGATGGAGATGGCGCGCCTGATGGGCGTCTCGGGCGCGCGACCCGCGGGGCGGGTGAACGACGACCGGCTCCGCTACGCGCGCGAGGCGGCGACCCTGCACCGCGCCGTCACCGTACTCAAGGGCGCGGGCACGGTGGTGACCGACGGGGGAGAGGCGTGGGTTCATCCCTACGCCGACCCGACCCTCGGCGTCGCGGGGAGCGGCGACGTGCTCGCGGGGGTGATCGCGGCTCGACTCGCGGAGCGGCGCGGGGGCGTGAGCGTGACTGAGGCGGTGAACGAGGCCGTGCACGCGCACGGTAGGGCGGGGGAGCGCGTCCGTGAGGCGAGGGGAGCCGTGAGGGGCGCGCTCGCGGGCGAGATCGCCGACGCGGTGTCGGTCGCGCTCGAAGGCTGAGCGCGCGTTGACAGAATGGCAGGTCTCTCGGTGCGCGCCTCGACGCGCTGACATCGTGGCCCCCGGGAGCGCCGCGGGAACGCCTTGAATTGCAGCGGTTTCGCGCGGTGGCCCGGGGCTTGATCTAGCGCTCCGTCGCACCACCACGGAGGCGTTGTGATGAACCGAGACACCCAGGCGCGCCGCGCCTCGTTCGAGCGAGAGGCCCTCCCCTTGATGGACGGGCTCTACGGCGCCGCGGTGCGCCTCACGGGCCGCGCCGACACCGCCGAGGACCTCGTGCAGGAGACCCTCCTCGCGGCCTACCAGAACTGGGAGCGCTTCGAGCCCGGCACGAACCTCCGCGCGTGGCTGCACCGCATCCAGGTGAACCGCTACATCTCGCAGTGGCGCACCCGCAAGCGCGAGCGCGCGGCCCTCGACATCGAGCGCGACCCGGGCAAGCGCGCGATGCTCCTCTCCTCGTCGCAAGAGGCGATGGAGGAGCCCGACGGCGGGGTGCAGCGGCGCACCCTGGGGCCCGCGCTCTCGCAAGCGCTCGACGCGCTGCCCGTGGAGTTCCGCGCGGTGGTGGTGATGGCCGACCTCTGCGACATGAGCTACCGCGAGATCGCCGAGGCGATGCGCTGCCCCATCGGCACGGTGATGTCGCGGCTGCACCGCGGCCGGCGCGCGCTCGCGAAGACCCTGCGCCCAGAGGTGGTCACCGAGATGGAGGCCGAGGCCGCGGCGGCGTGAGGGCTCAGCGGGGATCGTTCGGTTCCGCCCGCGCGACCTCTCCCCCCGCCCCCCTCTCCCGACGGGAGAGGGGGAGAAGACTAGTTGTTTCAGCTATTTGTGCCCCTCACCCGCTAGGGAGAGGGGCGGCCGAAGACAGCGTCGACAGCGAGGGGTGAGGTCGACGCCGAACGATCCCCTCAGCGGTCTTGCCGCATGTCGTCGAGAGGTGAGCCGGGAGGGCGAGGGACCGGCATCTTCACGCGTAGGGGCGCGTCGTTGCGGCGCTCGGAGACGCGGTCGGGCATGCCGACGAAATCTTGAAAGCCGTGCCGGAGCACCTTCTGTCGCCGGAGCTTCAAGGGCAGGTCTTCGAGCCACACTTGGTGGTTCCACTTCGCCATCAGCTCGTGGAGCACCGGCGCGAAGAGGGAGAAGGGCCACCGCAGGAAGAACCTGTACCGCATCTCGATCCGGCAACGGTCGGGGCCGAGCGATGTCACGCGGATCGTCGTCACCGAGGGGATGCTGAGAAGCCCGAGGTTGAAGTTCTTGAACTCCGCGCCGCCGTCGGGCAGCTCCTCGGTGAGGAGCACCGTGCTCAAGCCGTGCGACTTCAAGAACGACAGCAGCGGCACCCGGAACTCGAGCAGCGACACGCCGAGGCGCTTGTCTTCGTGCAGCACGCGCGCGGCGGTGTAGCCCTGGTGCACCACCGTGAGGTGCTCGCCGTCCCAGTAGTTCCAGAGCGCGACGGCGGCGGCGACGTCGATCTCCTGCGAGAACTCGCGCTGGACGACCTTCACGCGAGGGCCCTCACCACGATCATCCCTTCGCTCTCTGAGAACTCGTAGCGACGGAGCCTGGTCTTCACGCCGAAGCTGAGGCAGCGGCCGCTCGGCACGTCGAAGCGCCAGTCGTGCCACTTGCACCGCGCCTCGCGGCAGTCGGGCGAGAACACGAACTCGCCGCCGAAATGGGGGCACACCGACGAGATCACGCGGATCTCGTCGCCGTCCCACAGCGCCGTCACCTCATCGCGGAGCTCGTCGACCCAGCGCGTTACCACGCGCCGAGCCTTCACCTCGGCCACGGCGCAGAACTCGACCTCGACGAACGATTCGACGGCGTCATGCATGGCGACGGTATACCCAGACGGCGGCGACCTACGCGAGGAGCGCGCCCGACGCGCCCTCGCTAATCGCGGGGGCGGTGAGCGTGGGCTGACGGTGCGCGGGTCGGCTGTGGAGCCGCGCGCCCTTGAGCACCTCCTCGCAGAGCGTCGCGAAGTCGATCCCCGCGCCGGCGGCGATCTTCGGCAGGAGCGACGTGGGGGTGAGGCCGGGGAGGGTGTTCACCTCGAGCACGTACTCGTTCTCGCCCTCGGTCACGAGCAGGTTCACCCGCGTCGCGCCGGTGCAGCCGAGGGCGTCGTTCGCCCGCTGCGCGAGGCGAAGCACGCCCTGGTAGCGCGTCGGGGGCAGCCGCGCGGGGTAGTAGTACTCGCAGAGCCCCTTCTGGTACTTCGCCTGGAAGTCGTAGAAGGGCCGCCGCGGGACGACCTCGATCGCGCCGAGCACTCGGCCGTCGAGGATGCCCACGTGCACCTCGCGGCCTCGCACGTAGCGCTCGACGATCACGGCGTCGTCGTGGGCGAGGGCCTCGTCGACGCCGGCGCGGAGCTCGGCGAGGTCCTTCGCGCGGGAGACGCCGATGGAGCTGCCCTCGCGCCGGGGCTTCACCATCACGGGGAAGCCGAAGGAGCCGTGACGCTCCTCGAGGTCGACGTCGCTCAACGGCCCGCTCACGTCGTAGTAGGGCGGCGTCGGCACGTTGTGCAGCCGGAACAGCTCCTTGGCCTTGAGCTTGTCCATCGCGAGCGCGCTCGCGAGCACGCTCGAGCCCGTGTAGGGGATGCCCATCCACTCCAGGAGCCCCTGGATCGCCCCGTCCTCGCCGTAGCGCCCGTGCAGCGCGAGGAAGGCCACGTCGATCCCGCTCCCGCGCAGGGCCTTGTCGACGTCGTGGTCGACCAGCACGGGCAGCACGTCGTGCCCGCGCGACCGCAGCGCCTGCACCACCGCCTCGCCCGAGCGCATCGAGACCTCACGCTCCGCCGAGACACCACCGAGAAGCACGCCGACTCGAGCCATGGTCAACCTCTTCGATCCGCGCCGCGACCCGCGACGTCGGGAGACCTCTCTTCGCACCGCGCGTTCCAAACCCCGCGGGGCCGAGAAACCGCGACGCTCGCTCCGCGCCACCGTGTCTCGTCGACCGCGGCGGCGCGTCAGCACGCACCCTCCGCGGGGTGGTGCTCGGCGCCCCGTAACAGGGCCGGCGCGAGAGCGTCAAGAAAGGCGCCGGCGCCGTCGAGCCGCGGCGCGCGGTGAGGCCCTCGCGAGCCGCAGTTGTGCCTTGCGACGCGCTCTCGCGCTGCGCTAGCGTCACGGCCCCTGAACGCTCGGACGGCGCCCGGCGCGGCGCGATCCGTGAGCGACGGGCGCGCGGCGGGGCCTCGGTGAGACCCGGAGCACCCGCGGCGCGGCAGCGATAGCCCCCCATCGCCCCGCCACGCGGGCGCATCGGAGAACGTCAGGCGATGAGCGCAGAGAAGGTCCGCAGGCTCCTCGGGTCCCTCCTCGACGACCCCGAGAACGAGACGGCGTGGAGCGCCCTCGAAGAGGCCGCGATCGGGGGCGAACTCGCCGCGGAGTCAGACCTCGTCCGGGGGATGCTCGAGGCCCAGCGGGGGCGGTACATCGCCCACGGCGAGGCCGAGGCCGCCGCCCGGATGCTCGACCTCGAGGTGCTGCTCACGGTCACCGCTGCAGACCAGGGCCCGCTGCTGCGGGAGCGAGCGAGGATCCTCGAGGAGGAGCTGCTCGACGACCGAGCGGCCATCGCGGCCCTCGACGCTCGCCTCGCCCTCGGCGCCGACGCCGAGGCGCAAGAGACCCGCGAGCGCCTGCTCTCGAAGAAGGCCCGCTGGAAGGACATCGCCGCGGCCTACAAGCGCTCGGCGGAGAACGACTCGACGGACCCGGCGATGATCGCGTCGCACCTCGTGAGCGCCGCGGGGATCGTGCTGCAGTACAAGCAGAAGGGCCGCGACAAGGAGGCCGACGCGATCTTCGAGGCGGCCCTCTCGGTGGACCCGGGCAACCTCCGCGCGATCCAGCTCTACGAGCGAGTGCTCCGTCGCCGCGGCAACAGATGGGACGACCTCGCCGCCCACCTCGAGCGCTCCGCCGACGCGGTGGGCGACCTCGACGCCAGGGTCGACCTCCTGTTCCGCGCGGCGCGCACCCACGCGGGTCGCCGCGGCGACATCGAATCCGCCGAGCGGATCTACCGCCGGGTGCTCGACCTGCGCCCGGGCGACGCCCAGGCCACCCGCTTCGTCGTCGCGATCCTCACCGACCGCGAGCGATGGAACGAGCTCGCGGACTTCTACGAGTCCCAGCTCGCCGCGCGAGAGGGCGACCCCGACGTGGGCCTCCTCGTACAGGCCGGGATGATCCACTGGCGCACCCGCGGTGACCGCGACCGCGCCGAGCCCTTCTTCCGACGTCTGCGGGAGAGCAGCCCCGAGCACCCCGCCGCCGCGGCCTTCTTCTCCGAGGCCCCGGCCCCGTCTCCAGAGCCCGCGACCGCGCGCGTGCTCAACCCCGACGAGCTCCCCACCACGGTGATGACCGCCGTGTCGCTCCCCCCCTCGGAGCCCGCGCGCGAGACCAGCGTCGACGTCGCGGCCCCCGACGACGAGGTCGCCATTACCACCGGCGACGAGGAGGAGATCGAGGGGGGCCTCCCGCCCGAGGAGCCCGCGCACGCCGAGGCCGAGCCGCGCACCGACGCGCCCCCCGCTCCGGAGACCGAGACCGAGACCGAGACCGCTCGGACCCCGACGCCGGTGCTGAGCGCTCCCCCTGAAGCGCCGCGCGAGGCGCCGGTCACCGAGGCGCCGCCCGCGCCTCTCCCCGAAGCGCCTGCCCCTGAGG
>JAEYZO010000493.1 GCA_023428035.1 Pseudomonadota bacterium
TGTCGGAGCTGGGTGAGGCGTGGGTGCCCGTGCTCTCGCGAGGGGCGCCCACCCACGTCGCGGCGCTGCGCCCCGTGCGCGCCCACGGCGACCCCGTGGTGGACGAGGCGATCTTCGCGCTGCCGCGCGAGGGCGAGGCCGCGCACCGCACGCTGGAGCGCATGATGACCCTGGGCCGCGACGACGTCTCGGTGGCCACGGTCTCGGGCGACGACGGCGAGGAGCTCCTCGTGCGGGCCACGCGCCCGCCGCTGTACCTCCTGATGCGCGCGCGGGAGGAGCCCGGCGAGGGCGTGCGCGCCTACGCCCGCCACGGCGACACCGCCCTCTGGGTGCGCTGGGGCTACGAGCACCCGCTGGGCTCCCTCGCGCGGGCGCCGCTCGCCAACGCGGGCCGCTTCGCCCTCGTCGACCCCGACGGGCGCTGGAGGCTCGCGCCCGCCGACCTCCCCTTCGCGTCGGTGTACGACGTCTTGGAACCCCGCTTCGACGCGCGCCGCGCCTCGCTCTCGCACGCGCCCGGCGAGCTCCGCTTCAGGGTGACCTTGCGCCTCGCTCCGGGGCCGGTGGCCGACCCCGAGCTGTGGCTCCTCACGCCCGCGCAGCTCCTCGCGCTGGAGCCTCTGGTCGAGGCCATCACCCCCGAGGAGGTGGGTCGCTTCACCGTGGCGCGCACCGCGGGCGCCGAGGGGACCGTGTACGTGCTGCAGGAGCTCTTGCGGCCGAACGTGCCGCGCATGGGCACGCGGGTGAGCGACCTCGCGGGCGCGCAGGGCTTCGTGCGCATGGCGGGCACCGACAACCTGTACCTGCCTCCGGGGAGGAGGCTCACGCCCTCGATGCGCCGCGACGAGATGCGGCGCCTGCTCGACCTCGACCAGCACCGCGCGGTGGTCATCACCGAGGACGGCGACGGGCCGCGGGTGGTGAGCGTCGACGTCGACGCGGCGGCGGAGGTGCCGCTCACGCGCTGGGTCGACTACGTGGCCACCGACCGGAGGCTGGAGCTCGAGCGCCTCGACGAGGGGAGCGTCTTCGACTGGCCCGAGCTGGAGGTGATGCGCCCGCCGAAGGCCGCCAAGGTCGAGGAGGCCGACGAGCCGGGCAGGGCGCGCCCGCCGCGCCCGCCGAGGGAGCCACGCAAGCGCAGGGACGAGCCGCAGGAGTGGGCGCGGCGACCCGCGGGGGACGCCGAGCCCGCGGAGACGGCCGAGATGCGCGCCGAGGCGCGGACCCTGGAGCTCGCCCTCGCGGCGGGGGGCGTCGACGACCCCTCTCCGTGGCTGAGGCTCTCAGAGCTGAAGCGAGCGCTGAACGAGCCCGAGGACTCGGCTCTCTGCGGCGAAGCGGGGCTCTTCTACGGCGCCGAGACCGCCGACGCGCTCGCCCTCGCGTCGCGGGTCGCGGCCTCGCGGGTGAAGCTCGGCGGCCGTGGCGCGACGCTCGAGGAGCTCACCGAGATCGCGACGGCGGCGACGCCCACGCCCTTCGACGCGAGCCTGCTCGGCGCGCGCGTGCTGGAGATGACCCTGCGCGGAGGAGACGCGCTCGACGAGGGCTTCTTGCAGCAGTGCGTGGCGCGCTTCTCGGAGCCGGCGTTCCCGGTGTCGCGGCGCCTCGCGTGGGCGGTGCTGCGGGGCGTGCTGGGGCGCTCCGGGGACAAGCTCGGGCTCACCCGCGCGAAGGAGCGGCTCCTCGGCGGGGTGAACGAGCGCGGGCTGAGCGAGGCCGTCGACATGCCCCGCTTCGTGCGCTACGCGCTGGCGCTCGCGGCGGACGGCGAGGTGAGCGACGAGGCCGCGCAGCGCGCGGAGCAGCTCGCGGCGCTGGAGGAGCTGTGGGGCGTCGCGCAGCGGCGGTACGTGCGGGAGCTCGACCCGAAGTCGGCCTACCTGCGCCTCGCCTTCGCGGCGGGCTTCATGCGGCTGGGCTCCCCCGGTCGCGCGCGGGAGCTGGTGGAGCCCGTCGACAAGGAGGCGGGCGTTCACGAGCCGCCGAACCGGGTGCTCTTCCAGCTCTATCAGGCGCGCATGGCGCACCTCGCGACGCAGGGCGACAGCGAGAGCTGGAAGCGCGAGGTCGACGGCGCGCTCGCGGCGGTGAAGGAGCCGCGGGTGCGCGACCGGGTGCTGTTCCTGGTGAAGCGCTCGGCGTGGCTGCGCGCGCCGGGGGGCGACGAGGTGCCGGTGCGGCTGCGACCAGCGCTGGAGCGGGAGCTCTCCGAGGCCGAGGCCGAGGGCCCCGCGTCGTTGCCCCGCGCCCTCGCGTCGGTGATGGACCGCAAGGACAATTGCTACGACTACGAGGCCGGCATCGCGGTGGAGCGCGCGCTCTCGGCCGCGCTGCGCTCGGGCGACGACGACGCCCTCGCGACGGTGCTGAACGTGGCCGTCGCGCGGGTGGGCCAGCGCATCGCCATCGCGGGGCACCGCGCGCGGGCCATCGGCCACTGCATCAGGGCCGCCGCGACGCTGGGCGACAGCGAGCGCGTCGACCAGCTCCTCAACGAGGTGGCCGCGCTCGCGAACGCGCCGACGCAGCCCTTCGTGAGGGAGATCCTCGACGCGGTGCGGCCCGCCCTCGCGGCGCTCCGGAGGCTGGGCGCTTCGGCGTCGGCGCGGAGGTTCCTCGAGTCGCTGGAGCCGATGACCCGGCGGCTGTCGCAGGGCGGGGTGCAGCTGCAGGCCGCGCTCGCCGACGGGTTCTTGCAGGTGAAGGACCTCGACCGCGCCGAGGTGATGCTCGAGGGCGCGCTCGCCACGGTGCTCGATCAGGACGTGCTGGAGCACCCCGAGCGCTACGCCGCGGGGGCCGCCGCCCTCGACGCGCTCAAGCACTGGCCGCTGCACGCGCGGCTGCCGAGGGCGCGGCGGGTGGTGGAGGGGCTCGACCGCTTCTCCGACGCCTTCACCGCGAGCCTCCAGCGCATCTACGAGACGCACAAGGTATTGATCCTCGAAGGGGTCATCGACACGGTGGCCGACAGCGTGACGTGGCAGGGAGACCGCGTGCAGGGCTGGCTCGACGAGGAGGAGCAGGCGATCCGCCGACGGATCATCGACGACTGGAGGGACCGATGTGGAGCCTGAGCGAGCTCGAGCGCGAGGTCGACGCGATCCGCGATCGCATCAACCGTCACCGCCGCGACCTCGACGAGTACTTCGTGAAGCGCGACGAGGAGATCGACCTCGCGACGGTGTGCGCCTGCGCGCAGGAGCCCTTGTTGTTCGTGGGCCCGCCCGGCACCGCCAAGAGCGACCTGGTGGTGAAGTTCGTCGAGAGCCTCGGGCTCGGCGAGGCCGACTACTTCGAGTACATGCTCACGAAGTTCACCGAGCCGAGCGAGATCCTCGGGCCCATCGACATCGACCTCCTGAAGCAGGGGAGGTTCATCCGGCGCACCCGGGGCAAGCTCCCCGAGGCGCGGGTGGCCTTCCTCGACGAGATCTTCAAGTCGAACAGCGCGATCTTGAACACGCTCCTCACCATCGTGAACGAGCGGAAGTACTACCAGGACGGCGAGCCCGTGCCGGTGAAGCTACGGATGCTCTTCGCGGCGACCAACGACATCCCCGAGCAGTCGGAGCTCGACGCGCTCGCCGACCGCTTCGTGGTGAAGGTCGAGACGCGGCCCGTGAAGGACGAGCACTTCTCGGAGCTCATCGACGCGGGGGTCGCGAACGAGGTGTACAAGGCCACCGAGCAGCGGCCCTGGGCGCGGGGCAGCGCGAGCTTCGACGACTTCTTGAAGCTCCGGCGGTACATGGACCTCACGCTCGGCGCCGGCGGCGGGGGGGCGAGCGACCGCGAGCAGTGGTTCCCCGCGCCGGTGTTCGCGGAGTTCCGCCGGGTGGTTCGCACGCTCGAGACCGAGGACAAGGTGATGATCTCGGACCGCAAGCTGGTGAAGCTCTACAAGCTCATCCGCACGCGGGCCTTCCTCTTTCACGGCGGCAGGGTGCAGACGCAGGACCTCTCGCTCCTCGCCTACGCGGGCAACCGACGGCACGAGCTCCCCGCGGTGCGCGAGAAGGTGCAGTCGCTCCTGGGCCTCGGCGGGGCGTGAGCGCTCAGCGCGCGGCGGTGCGCGCGTTGTTGCAGGCGACCTGGTCGCCCGCGGCGCAGGCGCGGCGGAAGAGCTCCGCGGCGCGGTCGCGGTCGGCGGCTACGCCCCTGCCCGCGAGGAGGAGCACGCCGAGGTTGTTGCAGCCGGTGCGGTTGCCGCCGTCGCAGGCGCGCTGGTAGAGGGGCGCGGCGGAGGCGGGGTCGCGCGGGCCCCCGAGGCCGTCTTCGAGCAGTCGCCCCTGCGACACGCACGCGTCGAGGTGCCCGCCGTCGCACGCGTTGCCGAAGATCGTGCGCGCCCGGGGGTAGTCGCGCTCGACGCCCTCGGCGTTGCGGTAGGCCCACCCGAGGTGCACGCACGCGCGCTGCGAGCCCGCGTCGCAGCCGCGCTGGTACAGCCTCGCGGCGCGGGCGAGGTCCTGCGGGGCGCCGTCTCCGCGGGAGATCATCTCGCCCTCGGCGTCGCCGGCGTCGGGCCGGCCCTGGGAGCACGCGCGCTCGAAGTACCCGAGGGCGCGCGCGTCGTCCTGCCCGACGCCGCGGCCGTAGCGGTACATCCACCCCAGGTTCTCGCAGCCCGACGACCAGTCGTCGTTGCAGGCCTGCTGGTAGAGCGCCGCCGCGCGGGCGTCATCGCGGGCGACCCCCTGCGCGTTGGCGTAGGCCCCGCCCAGCATGTCGCAGCCCTCGGGCCAGTCGGCGTCGCAAGCGCCGCGGTAGTACGCGAGCGCGCGGTTGTGGTCCTGCGCGACGCCGCGGCCCTGGGAGTACATCCACCCGAGGTGCACGCAGCCCTGCTGGTAGCCGCCCTCGCAGGCCCGCTCCCTCAGGTCGCGCGCGGTGTTCACGTCCCTCGCGACCCCTCTGCCCTCTTCGTGCATCGACGCGAGGTCGCTGCAGGCTTCCATGTTCCCCGCGTCGCACGCTCGGCGGAACAACCCCACGGCCCTCGCGTCGTCGCGGGGCACCCCCGTCGCGTCTCGGTAGAGCATCCCCAGCGAGTCGCAGCCCTCGGCGTTGCCCCCCTCGCAGGCCCGCTCGTAGATCGTCCGCGCGAGGGCGACGTTCATGCGCGTCCCCCGGCCCGCGACGAGGGCGTCGCCGAGGTCGTTGCAGGCCTGCATCTCCCTCGCCCCGCACGCGCGGTTCAGCAGGTCGAAGGCCCGACGCTCGTCCTTCACCACCCCGTCTCCGTGCTGGTAGAGCCCCGCGAGGGCGGTGCACCCGGGCTGGAACCTCCCGTCGCAGGCCCGCTGGTACAGCTCCGCCGCGCGCGCCTCGTCCTCCTCCACGCCCCTGCCGTGGAGGTAGAGCTCCCCGAGGCCGACGCAGCCCGCGTGCGCGCCGCCGTTGCACGCCCGTTGAAAATCCCTCGCCGCGCCGGGGTAGTCCCTCGCCGCGCCCGCCGCGCTCGCCCGCGCTCGCCCGCGCGTCACGCAGGCCGCGGCGTCTCCCTCGTCGCAGGTCCGGCGCGCGCCGGTGATCGACGCCCCGAGCGGCGTCCTCCCTCCGAGCGCGATCACCCCCGCGGCGCCGAGGGCCACCACCAGACCTCCGACGGCCATCAGCCCCACGATCGCCCCGACCCCTCTCCGCGGCTTCGCCCCCTGCCCCGGCGCGGTCACCCAC
>JAEYZO010000635.1 GCA_023428035.1 Pseudomonadota bacterium
GCTCTCGCGGCTCGCGTCGGCGCTGCGCCCGGGGGCGAGCGGGCAGCCCGAGGCGGGGCCCGACGTGGCGCTCGCGGAGATGGTGACGCTCGCGCGTGAGCTCCTGTCGAAGGGGGAGCGCGGGGCCGTCACCCGGAGCGGGCTGTTCGGGCTCACCAAGGCGCGGCTCGACGCGTGGGAGGAGGCCGCCGCGGCGGGCGCCGAGGCGCGACGGCTGCTCGAATCGCCCCGCGCCCCGCGCGCGACGCAGGGCGAGCTCGACCGCTGGGACGGGATCAACCTCCGCATCCTGAGCCGGGTGATGGGCGCCTTCGGCGCGGCGCGGGCGCTGGAGCCGTCGGTGCCGGCGCTGAACCGGGTGTCGCTGCGCCGCGCCCCGAAGAAGAAGAAGCCCGAGGCGCCGAAGGTGAGCGTAGAGGGAGCGAAGCCGGGCGCAGAGGCGCCGAAGGCGAGCGCAGACGCACCGAAAGCGGGCGCAGACACGGTCTGAACGGGCGCAGACGGCCTCCGGGAGCGCGCGGTTGGGCTCCCGGAGTGCGCAGATGGCTCCGGGGAGCGCGCAGATGGCTCCGGGGAGCGCGCAGATGGGCTCCCGGAGTGCGCAGATGGGCTCCCGGAGTGCGCAGATGGCCTCGGAGAGGGCGCAGACGGCGGCTCAGAACCCGATGCGGCGCATCACGAAGCGCGGCAGCGACCGGATCACCATCATCACCAGCGCCCAGATGCCCGGCGCGTAGACCATGGGGCTCCGTCGGTCCATCGCGCGGATCACCTGCCGCGCGACCCCCTCGGGCTCCCCGGCGAAGGGAGGGGGCTTGAGCCCCGCGGTCATCCCGGTCTTCACGAAGCCAGGCTTCACGCAGGTCACGAACAGCCCCGCCGTCTGGTACCGGTGGTCGAGCCCTTCGAGGTAGGCGGCGATCCCCGCCTTGCTCGATCCATAGATCACCACGGGCTTTCTCCCCCGGTCTCCGGCCACCGACGAGAAGACCACGAGCCGTCCGCCACCGCGCGACAACAACCGCTTCCGCGCGTGCTCGCAGAACACGACGGTGTGCGCGTAGTTCACCGTGACGAGACGTCGGGTGAGCTCGATGTCGTCTTCGAGGGCCTCTTGCGACGCGAACATCGCCGCGGTCACCACCACCGCGTCGAAGTCACCGAGGGCCTTGTCCGCGGCGTCGAGGGCGGGCGCGAAGGTGTCGGTCTGCTCCAGGTTGCAGAGGGCGTAGCCGACCTCTCCCGCCTTGCCGCGCGCCGTGAGGTCCGCGGCGCTCTTCACGAGGTCGGCCTCGTCCATCCCGAGGAGGAAGACCTTGTCGCCGCGCTCGACGAGCTGTCGGGTGATCGCCCGCCCCATGCCCGTCGTTCCACCGAGGACGACGACCTTCACGCGCGGTCTCCGAAGAGGCGCACCGACTGGGCGCTACGGAGGCGCCTGCGCGGGTCGTACTTGTCTCGCAGGGCCATGAAGGTGTCCAACCGAGGTTCCATGCGGCGAAAGTGCTCAGGGCGCGTGAAGCGGTCCTTGGTGAGGTAGATGCGGCCGCCGGCTTCGATGACGAACTCGTTGAGCTGGTCGACCACGCGCTGGATGTCGGGTGAGACGGCCATGTCGACCGCGATGGAGGTGCCGCTCATCGGGAACGAGAGGGTGCCTCGGCCCTGGGGCCCGCAGTCCTTGATGACGCAGAGGGGAGAGGCCGCGCCGAGGTCGGTGAGCTTCACCATGAAGTCCCTCACGGCCTGGGGCCCGGCCTCGCGGGGGAGCACGCACTGGTACTGGGTAAACCCCCGGGAGCCGTAGGCGCGGTTCCAATGGAGGATGGCGTCCAAGGGGTAGAAGAAGGGCTCGGGCGAGACGACGCCGCTCTTCTGTTTAGAGAGGTGCTTCCAGTAATAGAGGGCGTTGAAGGCCGAGGCGGTGAAGGGGTTGAGCGCCCAGTTGGGCAGGTCGAAGGGCATGGTGACCTTCGGCAGCTCCCGCGGGCCCTCGCTCGGCGCCTCGCTCGCCTCGGCCCAGCGGCCGGCCATGAGGATCCCTCGGCCCATGGAGCGGCCGCGGGTGAGGCAGTCGATCCAGCCCATGGTCATCGGCCACCGCGGCGCCGCGGTGTTCAGCGCCGTGAGGAACTCGTCGACGGTGCCGACGCGCTCGCTCTCCATGTAGATCCAGCGGCTCGGGATGCGGCGGAGCGTGAATTCCACCTCCAGCACGTGACCGAGGAGGCCCATGCCGCCGAGGGTGCCGTCGAAGAGGTCGGCGTTCTCGGTCGGGCTCGCGGTGACGATGGAGTCGTCGGCGAGGCGGAGCTTCATCTCTCTCACGTGGGCGCCGAAGCAGCCCTCGACGTGGTGGTTCTTGCCGTGCACGTCGCTCGCGACCATGCCGCCGACGGTCACGTACTTCGTGCCCGGCGTGACCGGGGTGAAGAAGCCCCGCGGCATGAAGAGGCGATTCAGCTCGATGAGCGAGAGCCCAGCCTCGACGCGGATCACCCCCGTCTCTTCATCGAAGGAGAGAACCCGGTCGGCCTGGGTCGTACACACCACCTTGTCGGCGGCGCGCGCGGGCAGCGACGAGTCTCCGTAGGAGCGGCCGAGCCCTCGGGAGAGGGAGGCCCCGCGGGTGGCGGCCTCGAGGTTCTCGCTGAGGATCTCGCGGCCCGGCGCCGCCTGCCGCCCCCACCCGGAGAGCGTCGGCTCGTCGTGCAGCGTGAGGGCGGTGGTGGTCATGGGTGTCTCTCTACAGGCCCGCCCTGGCGATGAGCGCGTTGGCGGCGGCGGGGTCGGCCTTGCACTCCAGGAGCGCCCGGAGGATCAGCGGGGCGACGACGGTGGCGTCGGACTCGATCACGAACATGGGGGTGTCTTCGGTGAGCTTGTCCCAGGTGATCTTCTCGTTGGGGGTGGCGCCGGAGTAGGAGCCGTAGGAGGTGGTCGAGTCGGAGATCTGGCAGAAGTAGGCCCAGGGCTTCGCGGGCTCTTCGAGGTCGTACTTGAGCGAGGGCACCACACAGATGGGGAAGTCTCCCGCGATGCCTCCGCCGATCTGGAAGAAGCCGACGCCCTCGCCCGCCGACATCTCGCGGTAGCGGTCGTAGAAGTCGGCCATGTACTCGATGCCGGACTTCGCGATCTGCGCGCCGCACTCACCGAGCTTCACGTGCGAGGCGAAGATGTTCCCGAAGGTGGAGTCTTCGTAGCCGGGGACCACGACCGGGAGCTTTGCGCGCGCGGCGGCGAGGAGCCAGCAGGACTCCGGGTCGCCTTCGTGCTTGTCGGGCCCGAGCTGCTGGATGAGGTCGTAGAAGTACTCGTGCCAGAACCGCCGGGTGCCTTCTTCCGTGGCGCGCTTCCACATGGGGACGATGATCGACTCGACGGCGCGGAAGGCTTCGTCTTCGGGGATGCTGGTGTCGGTCACGCGGCGCATCCGGTCTTCGAGGATGCGCGTGTCGTCGGCCTTGGTGAGGTAGCGGTAGTTCGGGAAGTCTTTGTAGCTGTGGTGAGCGACCAGTCGGAAGAGCGACTCTTCGAGGTTGGCGCCGGTGACCGACATCCCGTGGATGAGCCCGGCTCGGATGGCCGGCGCGAGGGTGACGCCGAGCTGCGCCGACGACATCGCTCCGGCGACGGCCCAGAACATCTTCCCGCCGCGCTCGACGTGCCGCCAGTAGGCGACGAGGGCGTCGCGGGTCGCGCGGGCGTTGAAGTTCTTGTAGTTCGTCAGCACGAAATCGAGGATCGGCAGCTCGGCGTTGCTCATCGGTCTCACCCGTCGGCGTGGATGTGGTTTCGCGGCGCCCGCGGGGTATCACGCCTCGCCGGGGGGTGTCACGACGGCGGCGCGAGCGGTCGCGGGGGGCGGGTGAGCGGCATCGCGCATACACTCCGGCGCCGTGATGCGCCCCGTCGTGCTGCGTGCTGACAACTTCACCCCGCCCTCGCGCACCCCCTGGGGGGGGACGCGCCTGCTCGAAGGCTACAAGCGCGGCCTCGACCTCGACCCCGCGAAGGCCGCGTTCCCGGTGGTGGGAGAGAGCTGGGAGCTCTCGGTGGAGCCTGACTTCCCGTCGGTGGAGCGGGGGTCGGGCGCGGCGCTCAGCGACATCATCGCGCGTGACCCGTCGGCGTGGCTGGGCCGTGAGGCCGAGGATGGGCGGAACTCCACGGCGCTGCTGGTGAAGCTCCTCGACGCAGCGGACGAGCTCTCGGTGCAGATCCATCCGAGCGACGACTACGCGGGGCTCTCGGCGGGGGAGTCGGGCAAGCCCGAGTGCTGGTACGTGGTCGAACGGTCTCCCGGCGCGGGGGTGTACCTCGGGCTCGCGGAGGGGGTGACCCGCGAGGCGATGGAGCCCGCGCTGCGCGACGGCGGAGACGTCTCGAAGCTGTTGGGCTTCGTGCCCGTGGAGCCGGGGGATTTCCTCTTGATCGAGGCAGGAACGGCGCACGCGATCGGGCGAGGTCTCACCCTGGTGGAGCCGCAGCGCGTGGTGCCGGGTCGCCGCGGCGTGACCTACCGCTACTGGGACTGGAACCGTCGCTACGACAGCGAAGGTCGTTCGGACCCGAAGGGTCAGCCTCGCGCGCTCCACGTCGAGCACGCGCTCGCGGTGACGAACTGGGACGCGCCTCGCGGAGGGGCTTTTCTCCAGCGCGCGAGGCTGCGCGCGGGGGAGGCCGACGTGGAGGGACCGGCCGTGGTGACGTCGTTGTGTGGTCGCGAGGGCGGGCTCGCGAGCGACGACCTGCAGGTGGCGCGGCTGAGCGGGACGGGCGTGGCGACGCTCCCGATGTGGGGGGCGCTGATGGGAGTGACGGTGCTCGACGGCGCGGTGACGGTGGGAGACGTGAGGCTCACGCGCGGGATGAGCGCGGCGGTGCCTGCGGCGATGGGCGGCGCGGCGGCGCAGTTGGAGCGCGCGCACGCGGTCGTGTCGGCGGTGTACTGATGCCGCGGAGGTGGGGCGTGGTCGCGGCGCTGGTCGCGTGCGTGAGCGTCCCCCGCGCGCGGCCTGGGACGCCCACGCGCGAGCGCCTCGCGTGCCTCGCGCCGCCGTGGGTCCCCGCGGACGGGGGGCTACCGACGGGGTGGTCGCGGCGAGCGGTGTCGCGGCAGGCCTTTCTATTGACGCGCGGGGAGGGCGAGGCGCTCAGGCACGACGAGTACGCGGCGCTGCAGGGGCGGGTGTTCGAGGGCCTCACGGCGCCCGCATCGGGCTTCAGCCACGGGGGCACGTCGGCGCTGCGGCTGTTGACCCGGGACGAGAGCGTTCCCCCGCTGGGTCTCGCGCTGACGATGGACCTGTGTTCGATCGCGCTCGACGACATCGCGCGGCGGGTGGAGTCGGCGATCGAAGCGGGCGCTCCCGGCGCGGGTCGACGGGTGGACGTGCTGGTGGAGTACAGCGGCGCGCTCGGTCCACGGTGTGACGCCGACGACCCGGGGTGCACCGCGCAGTCGGCGGGCGGAGGGAGCGACGGCCCGCTCCCCGGCGCCGGGAGGAACGTAGTGCTGCCGCGGCTCGGTCGCGGGCGGTGTGCGCACGACGGGGAGTGCTCGGTGGGTGGTTGCGGGAACGTGTGCCAGTCGTGGCGGGAGCCCTCGCGCGCGACGACCTGCCTGGGCTACAGCGAGCTCGACGAGGGGGCGTTCTGCGGCTGCGTCGAGGGCCGCTGCGCGTTCTTTCAGCAGTGACGCGCGTCGCTCACTCCATCGCGGAAGCCCGCACGCTGTACTCGCCCTCTACGGCCCAGGGGTCGTGCTCCATCACCCGCACGGTGTAACGACCCTCTCGCGGCGCGCGGAACTCCACCCGCGCGTCGAGGAGACCCCCGCCGTCGTCGGCGCGGGCGAGCTCCGTGTCTCCGTCGAGCACCCGGAGCTCGACGTCGTGGCGAGTGCAGAGCTGGCTGCGCGTGCGACCGCCG
>JAEYZO010000675.1 GCA_023428035.1 Pseudomonadota bacterium
GGTTGCGCAGCGCCCTCACCCGCGCTGCGCGCGAGGGGTCACGGGTGAGCACGGCGCCGCCCTCGGCGGTGGTGATGACCTTGCGCGGGTGGAACGAGTAGGTGCCGACGTCACCCATCAGGCCGCAGGGGGCTCCGTTCAACGATGAACCGAGGGCGCAGGCGGCGTCTTCGATGAGGTCGAGGTGGGGAGCGAGGGCGCGGAGGGCGGGGAGCTCCGCGGGCACGCCGAACTGGTCGACGGCGATGAGCGCGCGGGTGCGGTCGGCGAGCGCGGGAGCGACGGTGGCGGGGGTGAGGTTCCAGTGGAGCGGGTCGACGTCGACGACCACGGGGGTCGCGCCGCGGAGGATCACCGCGTGACCGGGGGAGGGCCAGGTGACCGCGGGCACGATCACCTCGTCGCCGACGGCGACGGGAGCGGTGGCAGACGCGAGGGCGAGCTCCAGCGCGACGGTGCCCGTAGCGACGACGGCGAGGTCGAAGTCCCCCGCCGCGCCGCGGGCGGTGAGGGCGCCGTGGAGGGCAGCCTCGAAGGCGGCGACCTGCGCCCCCTGCACGAGCATCCCCGAGCGGAGCACGGCGGTGACGCCCGCGTGCTCGGCGTCGTCGAACCACGGTCGCGTGAGCCGGATCACGGCGCGCGAGTGTAGGCGCGAAGCCCGCTCCGCGGAACGACTGTGTTACACCACGGCCCGCATCGATGGCCCCGCGCTGCGCCGCCGCCGCCCTCGCGCTCGCGTCGCTCTCCGCCGCGCCGGTCGCGAGCGCCTACACCCAGTGGAGCGCCGCGGTCACCCTCGGCGTGGGAGGCACGGTCACCCCCGAGGCGCAGCGCGAGGTGCTCTGGACCCTGGGACTGCGCGCCGACGTGATGTTCGGCCCGCGCACCCCCTACGGCGCGCGGGTGGGGCCCTTCGTAGCGCTTCGCACCGATGACTTCTTCGACCTCTCGGCGATGGCCGGCGCGTCGGTACAGCTCCCCGTGAGCCCGACCTTCCCGCTGGTGCTCTCGGCGGGGGGCGCTGTGGACCTCCTGCGTGACCCCGTCGCCCCGGGCGTGTTCGGGCGGCTCTGGTGGGGCTCGCGCAGCCTCAACTACCACGCGAGCTACGGCATGGCGGCGGGGCTGTGGGTCGAGGCGCGGTACTTCCCTGGAGACGAGCGCGCCGACGTGATCGCGGGCCTCGACGCCGACCTCGGGTTCATCACCCTCCCGCTGGTGGCGCTCTACGAGTGGATCCGTCGGTGAGGGGGTGTTTCGTGGTAGCAGCGCGGCGATGGACCCTCGCGACGCGTCGGCGGTGATGGAGCGCGCGGCGCGAGCCGCGGGCGCGGTGCTGATGGAGGGCTGGCGCTCGGCCTCCCTCGCGGTGGAGCGCAAGGGCGTCATCGACCTCGTCACCCGGTGGGACCGCGCGAGCGAGGATCTCCTCCGCCGTGAGCTCGGCGCGGCGCTGCCCGACGTGGCCCTCGTGGCGGAGGAGGGCGGAGGCCGCGAGGCCAGGGACGACCGCCCCACGCTCTGGGTCGACCCCCTCGACGGGACCACCAACTTCGTACACGGGCACGCGTTCTTCGCGGTGAGCGTCGGGCTCGCGGTGGGGCGCGAGCTCGTCGCGTCGGTGGTTCACGCCCCCGCGCTCGGCAACACCTGGGTCGCCGCGAAGGGCCACGGCGCGACGCGCGATGGGTCACCGTGCAGGGTGAGCGCGGTGAGCGCGCTCGACGACGCGCTGCTGGCGACGGGCTTTCCGTATGACAATCGCACCAACCCGCGGAACAACCTCGCGGAGTTCGCGGCCCTCACCACGATGACCCAGGGCGTGCGCCGCTGCGGCTCGGCGGCGCTCGACCTCTGCCTCACCGCCGACGGCACCTTCGACGGCTACTGGGAGCGCAGCCTGAAGCCCTGGGACCTCGCCGCCGGGATGCTCCTCGTCTCCGAAGCAGGAGGCTCGCTCAGCGCCCTCGACGGAGGCCCCCACGACTTTCGCTCGGGCTCGGTGGTCGCGAGCAACGGAGCGCTGCACCGCGCGCTCCTCGACGCGCTCGCTCCCTTCGAGCGCCCCCAGTAACGCTCCGCCCGCTCCGACGACCACTCCCACCGTGCGAACGCGGCGCGTCCCTCACCGCGCGCCGCGCCAACCGGGAGCACCGCCCATGAACACCCTCCTGCGCCCCTGGGCGCTCGTCGTCGTCGCGTCACTCCTCGGGTGCAGCGCCCCCGGGTGCGGCACGCAGCGCAGCAACACCCCCGCGCCCGTCACCGCTACGACCACCACCAGCGCGCCCTCCGCGAACGACTCAGCGATGAACCCCGTGGCGCAGGCGCCCGCGAACGCTCCCGACGACGGCGAGGGCGGCACGCAGCCCGCCGGTCCTCCCCCCGCGGGGCTCGCCGTGGCCACCTTCGCGGGCGGCTGCTTCTGGTGCATGGAGGCCGCCTTCGAGCACCTCGACGGCGTGCGCGACGCCGTCTCGGGCTACACGGGAGGGAGCGAGCGGCACCCCACCTACGACGCCGTGAGCAACCACCGCACGAGCCACGCCGAGGCGGTGCGCGTGCTGTACGACCCCAACCGCGTGACCTACGAGCAGCTCCTCGACCTGTTCTGGCGGCGCATCGACCCCACGGCGCGCGACCGCGCCTTCGCCGACATCGGCCACCAGTACCGCAGCGTGGTGTTCGTCCACTCGCCCGAGCAGCGCGCCGCGGCGGAGCGCTCGCGCGCGGCCATCGCGAGCTCGGGGCGCTTCGAGGGCCCCATCACCACCACCATCGAAGACGCCCCCGTCTTCTGGGTCGCCGAGGACTACCACCAGAACTTCTGGCACACCTCCCCCGAGCGCTACAACTCGTACCACGAGAACTCAGGGCGGAGAGAGTTCCTCCGCGCGCACTGGGGCCCGAACGCGCCGTACTGAGGTCGTAGTACGCTGCGGTCATGGACGGCGCGCCCGCACCGCTGCCCCCGACGCGCGCGGACCTGCTCGACCCTTCAGCGCGGCCGTACTTCCTCTGGTGGGCCGACGTGACGGTGGGGGAGTTCCGCCGCGCGCTCGCGGAGGGCACCGA
>JAEYZO010000678.1 GCA_023428035.1 Pseudomonadota bacterium
GTCTACGTCACCTCGACGCGCGACTGGGTGTTCCTCGGGGTGGGAGCGGCCGCGCTGGTGGGGGGAGCGGTGCTGCTGGTCGACGGCCTGCGATGGCGCGGCGAGGCGGTGGAGCGCGCGGGTCGGGTGCGGCCAGTGTTCGCGGCGACGGGCGGCGGCGGGTACGTCGGGCTGAGCGGGCGGTGGTAGCGACGACCGCGCGGCCGGAGTGGGGGAGACGAAGAGCGCCGCGTCGGAGCGCGCCATCTCCGCGCGGGCTTTGACGCTCAGCGCCGTCGGCTCGGAGCTCATCCAGAGCAACGCGCAGGTGTCGAGGAGCAGGCGCTTCGACCACCCCTTTCAACGTGCAACGATCCGTGGCTCCTCTGGCTGGGGTACAGCCGCTACCGCGGCTGCACCCCAGGCTGACGTAGGGTGCGCCCGCCCGAGGGCGGGCTGTCGAACCGGCGCTGCCGCAGTACGACGGGGAAGCCTCGAAGAACTACACCGCCGCCGAGAGCCAGTGCGTCGCTCACGTCTGCTTCGATCCGCGGTAGCGACCGCCCGAGAACCCGCCCCTCGGGCGGGTGCTCCTTACGTCAGCCTGGGGTGCAGCCGCGGCAGCGGCTGTACCCCAGCCATCGAGCGCAGCGACTCACGCACCTTGAAAGGGGTGGGCGCTTCAACGCATCGACTCAGGCCAGTCGTCCTCGTCGATCGGCGCGACCGCCGGCTCGTGAAGCACTACCGGCCCGAGGGTGCCTGCCATCGGGAACCTCCGCGCGAAAGCGTCGTCGCTCGGGGCCTCGCCCGCGTCGGCCGCCCGCGCGTCTCGCGCGAGCACCACGACCTGCGCGGCCCCCACCGGGAAGTCGCGAGGCAAGCGCACGACGAGCTTGTGGCTCTCGGCGACCGTCACATCGACCCGGTGCGCTTTCACGCTCATGAACGACCTCCCGTCGATCGTACTCCGCCCCGGCAGGTCGCGCCTCGAAACGTCGACGGCCCGCGCCCGCGCCCGCGCTGCGCTGACACGGGCCGCTCGATCGAAGGCGCGGTCACCCGCTCTTGGCGTCGGTGTCCTTCGCGGTCTCGTCCTCGGGCTCCGCGGTCTCCTCCACCTCTTCCTCCTCGGCGACGGGCTTGCGCGCGGAGGCGGTCATGGCGCGCAGCGCGTCCATCACCGGCGCGAGGGGCGAGGCGAAGTCGCCGTGGAAGAGCGTGCGGGCGAGCTGTAGCGCCCGCTCGAAGGGCGTCGACAGCCCCTCGGCCCTCGCCAGCGAGTCGTCGCGCAGCCGTCGCGCGATGGACTCCAGCCGGTCGGCCAGGGCCTGCTGCGCTCGGATGCGCCTGACCCGCGCGTGCAGCGACT
Source organism: Pseudomonadota bacterium (assembly GCA_023428035.1). Lineage (GTDB taxonomy): Bacteria > Myxococcota_A > Polyangia > Polyangiales > JAEYZO01. The sequence goes on from JAEYZO010000678.1 coordinate 1,352, forward strand.
CGGCCTCGAAGCGCTCCGGGTCGTCGCCGCCGTCCTGACCGCCGATGGCGTCGAAGGCGCCGCGCAGGCGCTTCCACTCGCGGTGCTGCGCGCTGCCCTCGGGCTCGGGCGCGGTGACCAGCACGTCGAGCAGCACGCCCATGGGCTTCGCGAGGATCAGCGCGCTGCGCCGGCTCACGTCGCGACGACGGTCGGCGTCGAGCTGGATCAGCGGCGGCCACTCGCCGACCATCGCGTCGACCTGCGACGTGAAGCTGCGGGCGCGCTCGTCGATGTCGAGGGCGTGGCTGGTGGTGTTGATGGTGGTGGAGAACGAAGAGGCGAGCTTGCGGGATGACATGGCGCGTGGACCTCGAGCGCGCTTCAGGGGCGACCGACCACCGGCCGCCGCGCGTCGCGCTCACTACCCCTGGGCGCGACGAAGGGACTTCTCAGACGGAATCGACGTCACGACGTCGATTGCCGGCGAGGAGGCTACTACCAGCGCACGAGCCTGGGCGTGGGGATGGGCTCGGGGGTGGGACCGACGCCGACCTGGCCCTGGTCGTTGCGGCCCCAGCAGTAGACCGAACCCGCGCGGGTGAGCGCACAGTTGTGGAAGAGTCCCGCCGCGAGCTGGACTACATCGGTGAGACCAACAACGGGGGCAGTTCGCAGCGTCGGGATCTGACCACCGGCACCGGGCGTGAACGAGCCACGGCCGAGCTGCCCGAACGAGTTGTACCCGCCACAGACGACGGTGCCGTCGATGAGCAGCGCGCACACCGAGTTCGCGCCCATGGCAAGCTGCTGAATGCGCGCCCACTCGGATACGCCGCGCGCTTCAAGCGAGGGCGTTGGCGAGAGCGGGTCGTAATCGCCTTCCGCTGTGAGGCCGCCACCCCAACACAAGGCACTGAATCCTCCCTCGCCCAAACGCCGAAGCCCGCAGCTCAGGTTCGGTGACCCGATCGCGACTGCGTCGAGTCCGCGCGGGACCAGCGCCTGGACCGGTAGGTCGCGGTGCAATTGAGTCCTATCACCCAGGCCACCTGATTCATTGCTGCCCCAGCAGTAAATCGTACCGTCGCGTAGAATGACGCAGCGGTGTGTTTGACGACTCCCCTGTTGCGAAGCGAGGTGCGCTACCGGACCTGGTATCCGCGCGGGAAGAGGGACTAGCCTGGCCATGGGGTCATCGGTGCCCGTATTAGCGGCCCAGCAGAGAACTTCGCCACTGCGTCGTAGGGCACAGTTCCCCACCGAGATCTCGAGCTCAGCGACATTGTCGAGGATCACTCGTGAGTCCTCGAAGGTGCGGTCCCTCGCGGGATGGAGTCCGAGCTGCGAGCCCTGCCCCCAGCAGCGAACGCGAGCCGCCTCGTCGAGAACACACATGTGCCGATCTCCGACCGCCAGGTTCCCCTCGCCGATCGCGAGGGGAGCGACGGTGGGGCCTGCCCTGAAGCGGTCCTCCGCTACGCCGAGCATCGCGTAAGGGTTGGCGCCCCACGCCCGCAACGAGCCGTCGGAAAGTTGCACGATCGAGGTCTGACCTGCGGCCCAGACGCGCCGTGCCCTCGGACAGACCGTGGCGCCGCACGGCCCGTCATCGGGAGCATCACGATCGGCGGCGGCGTCGGCGACGAACGAGTCCGAGTCCGCTGACGCATCGGTGAGCGTCGTCGAGTCAGACTCCTCGGGCGAATCGGCGACGGAATCTGCAATCACTCCGAGCTCGCCGACGTCAGCGGCGGACGAATCCGGCGCGGCACCGCTGGCCCCGGCGGGGCCGCCGGGCGGTGTTGGGGGGCTGCCG
>JAEYZO010000689.1 GCA_023428035.1 Pseudomonadota bacterium
CGCAGGCGGGGTGGCGGCGTTCGGGGAGCGAGCGGGTCCGACGGCCCTACAGGTCGTTCGCCCTCGTCTGCGTCGTCGCGCCGTCTTCACGCGCGCAGACGCACCCGAAGTACGCCACCGTCCTCCCGCTCGGGGCGGTCTCCTCTACCCGTCGGAGCTCGCTGGCCGTGTAGCCCCGCTGCGCGCACCACGCGCGGCAGCGCTCGCCTCGCCCCGCGTCGTGCGCGGCCACCCCCGCGAAGGTCGTGAGCGCGCCGATCACGCACAGGATCATCCCCGCGGACATCACCCGCTTGCGCCCCGGGCCCTGCCGCCCTGACATCACCTCGCCGATCACCCGGAACTGCTCAGACTTCGCCACGCCCCCGCCGCTGAAGAGCGCACCCGCGAAGCAGGTGAAGCCCACGAAGGCCATCGCGACCCCGACAAGCATGGTGGTGTTCAATTGGCGCTCCTCCGCGGGGTGACACCCCGAGGCGCCACCGTACAAGCGCCGTACACAGCCGCTCAAGGGCGCCCGTCGGTTCGATTCCCCCTGTCGCGAGGGGCGCGACCCGTAGCACTCTCCCGCCCCCGACGATGGCCGACGACACCGCACCGACCGCACCGCGCCTCGACGACCCGCTCTCCGAGGTGACCGCCGCCCCCGAGCGCGCGCACGCCCTACGAGACCACCCTCGCCGAGGCCCGGGCCCTCGCCGAGCGGCCCTACACCTCCATGGGCGTCGAGGCGATCATCCGGCAGCACGCCAAGCAACGGATGACCGTCTGGGAGCGGATGAAGGTCCTCTCTCCCGAGGCTCCGTCGGTGATCTTCCAGAACTGGGGGCCGAACCTCGACGGGGCGTCGCTGGTCACCGCGGTGCAGCGCATCCACGGCCGCGACGTCGCCGTCTACGGCCACGACTTCACCCAGCGCGCCGGCTCGATGGACGCCACCAACGGCCGCAAGCTCGCCAGGCTCTTCGAGCTCGCCGGAGAGCGGGGCCTGCCCCTCATCGGCATGAACGACAGCGCGGGGGCCTACGTGCCCGCGGGGGTGGGCGGCCTCGACGGCTACGCCGAGGCCTTCACCGCGCTGCGGCGCATCTCCGGCGTGGTCCCGTCGATCATGTGCATGTTCGGCTACAACGCCGGCGGGGGCTCGTACCTGCCGCGGCAGGGCAGCTTCATGATCCAGCCCGAGGGGACCTTCTTCGGCCTCACCGGCCCCGCCGTCATCAAGTCGGTGCTCGGCGAGGACGTCACGCCCGACGACCTCGGCGGCCCCAAGGTCCACGGCGCGAGCGGAGTGGTCGACCTCACCGTGCGCGACGAGGTCGCCGCCCTCCGCACCGCGACCCGGTTGCTTCGATACCTCCCGAGCAACAACCGCGAGCTCGCGCCGCACCAGCCCACAAGCGACCCGATGGACCGACCGACCTCCGAGGTCGACGCGCTCCTGCGCCGGGCCTTCGACTCGCCCACGGGCTTCAACACCCCCATCGACGTCGGCATCGTCATCGGGCAGATCTGCGACCACGGCGACTACTTCGAGGTGCAGCCCGGCCGCGCCCGCAACGCCATCACCGCCTTCGGACGTCTCGGCGGGCACGTCGTCGGCTTCGTCGCGAACAACTCCGCGGTGGCCTCGGGGCAGATCGACGTCGCGGCGGCCTTCAAGATCGCCCGCTTCGTGCGCTTCTGTAACCTCTACAACGTCCCGGTGATCTTCATGGAAGACACCACCGGGTTCCTCCCGGGGCGCGAGCAGGAGACCATGGGGATCGTGCACGCGGGGCGCGCGATGCTCGACGCGATCATCGACCTGCGCACGCCGCGCATCCTGCTCATCCTGCGCAACGCCTTCGGCGGCGCCTACGCCTCGTTCAACAACTACCCCACGGGCGCCGACGTGGTCTTCGCGCTGCCCACCACACGCCTCGCCGTCATGGGCCCCGCCGGAAAGGACTTCGTCTACAAAGACGAGCTCCGCGCCGCGCGCGCGCAGGCGAAGTCGATGGGGGCCGACGGAGCCGCGTGGCTGAAGGCCCGCGAGGCGGAGCTGTCGGCCCGCTACGAGCGCGAGCTGATGAACCCGCGCGAGGCGCTCTCGCTGGGCTCCATCTCGCGCCTCGTGATGCCCACCGACCTGCGGAGAGAGCTCGGCGCGAGCATGGCCTTCCTCCTGCGTCACTACACCCCGTCGCCGATGGGCGGCGTGCAGCGGGAGTTCCACTGATGCCTGACGCCGTCGACTGGTACGAGCGCAACCCGTACACCACCCGCGACCGGCGCCTCTCGCGCAGCCCCTCGGCCTGGGCGCGGAGCTTCGCGTGCGAAGACCTCCGCCCGCTCATCGTGTGCCGCGGGCCCGTGCGCAAAGAGGCCCTCGACACCTTCGCGCAGATGGGAGTCACCCGCGCGGGCATCCTCCTCTCGGAGAAGGACTCCATCGTCTATACGCAGGCCCTCGCGCCCGAGCTCCGACGCGTCGACCCCGAGCGCGTGCACCGCGTGAAGGACTACGCCGGCGCCAACCGCCAGGAGCGCTCCGAGCGCGTCGCCGAGATCATCGCGATCTGCGAGCGACACGGCTACTCCCACGTCTTCGCGGGCTACGGCTTCATGGCCGAAGACGAAGACTTCGTGCGCTCGCTGGAGGGAGCGGGGGTCGGCTTCATCGGCCCGCGCTCCAGCGTGCACCAGGCCGCGGGCCGCAAGGACGAAGCCAAGCGCACCGCCCTCGCAGAGCGCGTGAGCGTCACCCCCGGCGTCGACGACGTCACCGCGCGGACGCTCCTGAGGAAATACCCCGACCTCGCCTCGCTGCGGGAGTGCGCGCGCGCGCACGGCCTCGACGTGACCGTCGGTGACGAGCTGTCACTGGGCGCCGCCGCCGAGGCGGTGCTCGAGGCTTCGTACAAGAAGCGCGTCGACCTCTTCTCCGTCGACGAGCTCTGCGACGAGGTCGCGCGCTGCGCCGCCGAGCTCTTCGTGAAGAACCCCGGCAGCCGCGTGCGACTCAAGGCCATCGGCGGCGGAGGAGGAAAGGGCCAGCGCATCCTCCAGGGGATCGCCCGCGGCGAGGGCGACGGCGAGGGCGCCGCGAGGGAGGCCGCGGCCAAGGCCCCCAAGGCCGTGCGAGAGATCCTCGGCGAGGTGAAGGCCGGCGGCGTCGGCGACAACAAGAACGTGCTGCTGGAGCTCAACGTCGAGCAGACGCGGCACAACGAGATCCAGCTCCTGGGCAACGGCGAGTGGTGCGTGGCGCTGGGGGGCCGCGACTGCTCGCTCCAGATGCACGAGCAGAAGCTGTTGGAGGTGTCGGTCACCGCCGAGGAGCTCACGGCCGAGGCCTCACGCCGCCGCTCCGCGGGGGACGTCACCGCCGCCGAGGCGCTGGAGACCGACCTCGCGACGCTCCTCGCGATGGAGTCCGAGGCCGAGCGCTTCGGCCTCGCGGTGGGGCTCAACAGCGCGTCGACCTTCGAGTGCATCGTCGAGGGCGCGCGGCACTACTTCATGGAGGTGAACACCCGCATCCAGGTGGAGCACCGGGTCACCGAGCTCTGCTACGCGCTGCGCTTCGAGAACCCCGACGACCCGCGCGATTTCTTCGAGGTGACCTCCCTCGTCGAGGCGATGGCCATCATCGCGCGCCACGGCTCGCGCGTACCGCGGCCGAAGCGGGTGCGTCGCGAGGGCGCCGCCGTCGAGGCGAGGTTGAACGCCACCAACCGCGCGCTCTCTCCGCACGCGGGCGGCGTCATCATGTCGTGGAGCGACCCCATCGAGCACGAGGTGCGCGACGACCAGGGGATCTGCGCGAAGAACCCCGACACCGGGGTGTTCATGCACTACCGCCTCGCGGGCGCCTACGACAGCAACGTGGCCCTGCTGGTCACCGCGGGCGAGGGGCGCGACGAGGCCTACCTGCGGCTGAGCGAGGTGCTGCGGCGCGCGAAGCTCCGCGGGAGCGACCTGCAGACCAACCTGGAGTTTCAGTACGGCCTGGTGGAGTGGTTCCGCGCGAGGGACGTCTTCGCCCGCCCGACGACGCGCTTCGTGGTGCCCTACCTCACGCTGGTGGGCGCGCTCGGTGAGGAGGCCCGCGCCCTCGACCTCTCCGTCGCGTGGGCGGCGTGGTGCGCGAAGCGGGAGTCTTCCGCGGGGAGCGCCGAGGCGAAGGCCGCGACGCGCAAGGCCCTCGCGCGGCAGGAGACCCTGGTCACCCGCGCGCTCAGCTCGCTCTTCGACAACCCGCACGTGCTGTCGGCGTGGCTGAGCGCGACCCGCGGGCGCTACACGGTGAGCGAGGGCGCGGTGCGCTGGCGCGACAACCCGATCGAGGTGCTGCGCGACACCTACCGCCACCTCAACATGGACTGGCGCGGCGACGAGCCCGCCGCGTGGGTGATCTGGGAGCACGACCGCGACCTGCTCGAGACCGCCCTGGGCTTCTACGCGAAGCTCTCCGAGCGACTCGGCGCGAGCGACTGGTCGGCGCTCTCGTCACGCCTGGACGACGTCACCGTCCCCGAAGGCTTCGACGAGGGGCTGTGGTCGCGGGTGAGGGCTTCTCACCGAGGCTTTCAGCTCGCGGCGCCGCTGCTGGGCCTCGCGGCGCAGGTGGGTGACGCGGTGGGCTTCGAGGACCTGAAGGTCGAGGGCGACCTCACGGTGACCATCCCCGAGCGGCTCACGGACGCTGAGACGCAGGCGAAGGCGCTGCGGGCGCTGGCGCCGCCGCCGGAGGAGAACCCCGACGAGCTCGTCGCGGTGAGCGGCGGGATGTTCTACGCGCAGGAGTCCCCCGACAAAGCGCCCTTCGTGCAGAAGGGCTCGCGCTTCAAGGCGGGCGATCCTCTGTACATGATCGAGGTGATGAAGATGTTCAACACGGTCTACGCGAGCTTCGCGGGCACCGTGGAAGAAGTGCTCGTCTCGGGCGGAGAGGGCTCCGTGGTGCGGAGGGGGCAGCCGCTGTTCAAGGTGCGCCCCGACGAGGTGATCGCCCGCGAAGACCCCGCGGTGGTCGCGAAGCGCAGGGCCGAGCGCAGCAGGGCGCGGGTCGAGGCGCTCCTGCGGTCTTGATTTCCCGCGGGCTCTGGGAAAGGGTGCGCACCCCATGAAGCGACCGGCCCCAGTCCTGGGCGTCCTCATCGTGCTCGGCGCGGTCTCTACCG
>JAEYZO010000806.1 GCA_023428035.1 Pseudomonadota bacterium
GGTCTGAGCGCGCCTCCGCCGGGGCGAGGGCGAGCGCCGCGCTCGCGAAGAGCCCGGCCCAGCGACGGCGCTCACGAGCACGCACGGGGCGTCCACTGTAGTGAGCGCCCCCGCGGGGCGCCAGCGACCGACAGGGAGACGCTCAGCCCGCGTCGGGCGACGGCGAGGCCTCGCTCACCGCGCCGTCGGCCTCCTCTGCCTGCTCCTCGGGCTCGGCGATGGGCTCGACGGCGACGACCTTCTCTCCGTCTTCGAGGCGGATGATCCGCACGCCCTGGGTGTTGCGCCCGGTCTGCCTCACCTCGCCCACCTTGGTGCGGATGATCTGCCCCCGGTCGGTGATCACCATGATCTCGTTGCTCTCGACCACCAGGTCGAGGTCGACCACGGCGCCGTTCCTCTCGCTGGTCTCGATGGCGATGATCCCGATGCCCCCGCGCGACTGGCATCGCCACTCCGACACCGGCGTGCGCTTGCCGTAGCCGTTCTCGCAGACCGAGAGCACCTGCTGGGCGTCGGGGTCCGAGATCACGTCCATCGACACCACCACGTCGCCGGGGCGCAGCTCGATGCCCTTCACGCCTCGGGAGTCCCTCCCCACCTGCCGGATCTCCCTGGCCTTGAAGCGGATCGACTGGCCCGTGCGCGTGCCGATGATCACCTCGGAGTCCTCGTGGGTGATCACCGCCCCTAGGAGCGCGTCGCCGTCCTCGATGGCCACGCCGATGATCCCGGTCTGCCGGATGCTCGCGTAGGCCGAGAGGGTCGTGCGCTTCACCAGCCCGTTCGCGGTGATGGTCACCACCGCGGCGCCCTCGACGAACTCCTTCACCGGTAGGATCGCCGCGATCTTCTCCTTCGCCTGGTCCTTCGACGTGTTGTCGAGGCCGACGAAGTTCACCACCGCGCGGCCCTTCGACGTGCGCGAGCCCTCGGGCACCTCCCACACCTTCTTTAGGAAGACCTTGCCCCGGTCGGTGAAGAACAAGACGTGGTCGTGGCTGCCCGCGACGAAGACCCGGTTGATGAAGTCCTCGTCGCGCGCCTCCATGCCCACCTTGCCGCGGCCGCCGCGGCGCTGCGCGCGGTACTCGTCGAGCGCCGTGCGCTTGATGAACCCGAGGTGCGAGCAGGTCACCACCACGTCGTGTTGGGGGATGAGGTCCTCGACGGAGATGTCGCCCTCGTCGGCCACCACCTCGGTGCGCCGCGCGTCGGCGTAGCGGGCCTTCACCTCGACGAGCTCCTCGCGGATCACCGTCATCAGCACCCCGTCGTCGCCGAGGATGGTGCGGAGCCGCGCGATGGAGTCGGAGAGCTGCCCGTACTCCGCCGCGAGCTTCTCGCGCTCGAGGCCCGTCAACCTCGCGAGTCGCATCTCGAGGATCGCGTCGGCCTGCCGCTCGGTGAGCTTGTACTCGGGCCGCGCGTCGGCCTCGGCCACCTCGGACTCAGGCCGCCCCGCGCGTCGGATGAACTCCCCCAGGCCCGCGAGGGGCAGCTCCATCAAGCGAGCGCGCGCGGTGTCGACGTCGGGGCTCTCGCGGATCGTCTGGATGACCCGGTCGATGTCCGTCGTGGCCATCCCCAGGCCGAGCACCAGCTCGCGCTGGTCTTCGGCCTTGCGGAGCTCGTAGCGCGTGCGGCGCGTGACCACGTCGCGGCGGTGGTCGATGAACACCCGCAGCATCTGCGGGAGCGAGAGCACCTTGGGCTGGCCGCCCACGATGGCGAGCTGGATCACCCCGAAGCTCTCCTGGAGCTGGGTGTTCTTGTAGAGGGTGTTGAGCACCACCTGGGCGTTGGCGTCGCGCTTGAGCTCGATCACCACGCGCATGCCCTCGCGCGAGCTCTCGTCGCGGATGTCTGAGATGCCCTCGAGGCGCTTCTCGCGCACGAGCTCGGCCATCTTCTTGAGCATCGTCGCCTTGTTCACCTGGTAGGGGATCTCGGTGACGACGATCTGCTCGCGGTCTCCGCGGGCCATGGGCTCGATCACGGCGCGCGCGCGCATCACGACGTTGCCGCGGCCCGTGGCGAAGTACTGACGGATGCCCGCGCGCCCCAGGATGAGCGCCCCGGTCGGGAAGTCGGGCCCCTGCACGAGGGCCGAGAGCTCTTCGAGGGTGGCCTCGGGGTGGTCGATGAGGTGGATCGCGGCGTCGACGACCTCGCCGAGGTTGTGCGGCGGGATGTTCGTGGCCATGCCCACCGCGATGCCGCCCGCGCCGTTCACCAGGAGGTTCGGGTAGCGCGCCGGGAGCACCAGCGGCTCCTCCTCGCTGGCGTCGAAGTTCTCGCCGAAGTCGACGGTCTCCTTCTCGATGTCGTTGAGGAGCTCCGAGGCGAGGCGCGCGAGGCGGACCTCGGTGTAGCGCATGGCCGCCGCGGGGTCGCCGTTGACGGAGCCGAAGTTGCCCTGGCCGTCGACGAGCAGCATCCGCATGGCGAAGTCCTGCGCCATGCGAACGAGGGCGTCGTAGACCGACTGGTCGCCGTGCGGGTGATACTTGCCCAGCACCTCGCCCACGACGCGGGCGGACTTCTTGTAGGCCTGGTTCCACCCGAGCTTCATGTCGTGCATCGCGTAGAGGATCCGGCGGTGCACGGGCTTGAGGCCGTCGCGGGCGTCGGGGATGGCGCGCCCCACGATCACGCTCATCGCGTAGTCGAGGTAGCTCTTCTGCATCTCCTCTTCGATCAGCACCGGGACGAGGTTCGCGTCGCCCGGCGGGGGCGTCCCGTCGGTCGCGGGGGTCGGCTGGCTCATCGGTCGTTCTTCTCCGTCACGCGGGCGGCGCCACCCGTCAGGGTCCTCGGGGAGGTCACGCCACCCCGAAGCACGGACCCTCTCTGG
>JAEYZO010000899.1 GCA_023428035.1 Pseudomonadota bacterium
CCCCAACCTCTGCCCCAGCGTCGGCCGCTTGATCCCCGGCGCCGTCAGCAACCTCCGCAATGGCTCCAGCGCGAACACCTTCCGCATCCGCTGGGCCTGACCCTCGCTCACGTCTCCGTCGATCACCAGCCGCGCGCGGTCGCCCTCTCGCACCGCGCGCAGCGTCGCCCGCTCCACCGGGGGCCTCGCGCACACGTCGCGCAGGGCCTCCATCGTCGTCGCGAGCACGCGGCCGCGCAGCACGATCACCTCGCCCCGCCGCACCGACAGGCAGAACAGCTCCCGCGCGAGGGAGGCCCGCCACGCGATGAACGCCACCAGCGCGACGAGGCCCCCGAGCGAGAGCCACTCGGTCACAGCGTCAGCGTGAGCTCCGACACCAGGGCGCCGGGCAGGCGGGCGCAGTCCACCGCGCGCTCGCGGTAGGTCTGCGAGTTCAAGATCAGCTCCCGCTCCTGGGTGAGCCCCTCCAACCGATCACCCAGCAGTCGGAAGATCGTGTCGTCGAAGCGCATGACGTCGACGGGCGCGACGACCTCGCCGCCCTCGACCCAGAAGGTCCCGAAGCGGGTCATGCCCGTGAGCCGGCACGCCGCGCGGTCGGAGAAGTTCAGGTACCAGAGGTTGCCGACGTAGATGCCCGTGCCCAGCCGCGCGAGAGCCTCCCGCACCGGGATGTCGCCCGCGGCCATGTCCAACGCCTCGGGCATCTCTCCGCCGTTGGCGCCGTTGTGCGCGACGTCGAACTCCCTCGCCGTGCGCGGAGACACCAGCGCGTCGCCGGCCTTGCCGCCCTTCACCAGGGTCACGGCCGCGGGCTTGATGAAGCCGTCGCCCTGAAAGCCCGGCGCGACGCCCCTCGCGGTGTCTTCGGTGAAGGTCACCGAGGGCGCCATCGAGAGCTCCCCCGCGTCGAGCTTCGAGAGGCAGCTCTGCTTCGTCTTGCGCGCGCGGCCGCTGAAGCCCCCCCACGAGAGCATCCCCACCAGCTCGTTCATCGCCGCGGGCGTCAGGAACGCGCGGTACTTCCCTGGGCTGAGCTTGCGGGGATCGCGCGAGAGCGCCTCGAACTGACGTCGCGACTCGGCCATCGACGTCGCGAAGGACTCACCCGACCACTCCGAGCCCGCGTAGGCGCGCTTGATGGCCTTGTCGGCGCGGAGGTACAGGCTCCACTCCAGGTTGAAGCTCTCGACGGAGTGCCAGTTGCGCTGCCCCAGGGAGTTGGCGAAGCCCTTGTACACGGGCCCCGAGGCGTAGAAGCCCACGAGGTCTGAGCCCTTCGCCGCGCCGGTCACCGCGGCGACGGCCTCGTCGGGGTGAAGGAGCCTCCCCTCGCGCACGTCGCGGGTGTTGGTGACCTCGGTCGCGTAGAGGAGGTGCGGGTCTTCGGGCTGCTCGGCCACGATGGCGCGCAGGTCGTCGAGGGCGCCAGAGAGGGCGGCGCGGTCGGCGGCCTCGTCGCCCGAGAGCGTGAGGCAGAGCTCGGCGTGGCGCCTCCCGTCGATGAGGTGGAGGCTCGCGTACACCTGCGAGACGCGCCCCGCCTGGCGGACCTTTCCGTGGTTGAAGCGCACGAAATCCGAGCGCTCGCCCGAGAACCAGAGCGCGCTGACCTCGCTCGCGCGGGTGAGCGCGGTGAGGTCGTCGGCGACGCGGTTGAACAGTGACTCCATGGTGTCAGCCCTCGCCCCCGAAGACCTCGACGTCGGTGAAGACGCACGCCGGTGAGGCGTGGCCCACGCGGATGACCTGCGACGGCTCGCCCTTGCCGCACCAGGGGGTGCCGAGGGTCTGCGCCGTGCTCGCGTCGCCCACGGCGACGAGGTTGCGCCAGAAGACGGCGGAGACGCCCCGGTAGTTCGGGTTGCGAACGACCCCGGTGAGCTTGCCGTCTTCGATCAACCGCCCGCGCTCGCAGCCGAACTGGAACTTGTTGCGCGAGTCGTCGATGGACCACGAGCTGTTGGTCTCGAGCAGCACGCCCCGCTCGACGCCCTCGATGAGCGCTGAGAGCGAGCGGTCGCCGGGCTCGAGGTTGAGGTTCGCCATGCGGTCGATGGGCGGGCGGTTCCAGTTGTCGGCGCGGGAGTTCGCGGTGCCCGGCAGGCCCGCGCGGCGTTGCGAGAGACGGCCCCCCAACGGGCGCTCCAGCACCCCATTTCGGATGACGTGCACGCGCTCGGCGGGGGTGCCCTCGTCGTCGAAGGCGTAGGAGGCGAGCTCCTCGGGGCGCGTGGGGTCGAAGGTGACGTTGAGGAGCTCTGAGCCGTAGCGGTAGGAGCCGAACATGTCGGGGGTGACGAAGCTGGTGCCCGCGAAGTTGCGCTCGTCGCCGAGGATGCGGTCGAGCTCCAGCGGGTGCCCGATGGACTCGTGGATCTGCAACATCATCTGGTCGGGCATGAGCAGCACGGCCATGCGCCCGCTCGGGCAGTTGGGGGCCGAGAGGAGTTCGAGGGCCTCGTCGGCGACGCGGCGCGCGGAGCCCCTCAGGCCGAAGCGCTCGAGGACCTCGACGCCGCCTTGCTGGCAGATGCCGCGGGTGCCGTTGAGCGTGCGGACCTGGGTGCGCGGGCCCTCGTTGGCGGTGACGCTCACGTTGGGCATCACGAAGCGGTAGCGCTGGTGTACGCGCCCGCCGGTGGAGGAGAGCCAGAGGTGCTCGGCGTCGCGGAGCTCGACGCTCACGTCCCAGTCGACGACGCGGTCGTCGACGCGCGCGGTGGAGGACTCGGAGCGGAGGAGCTCGTACCAGTCCGAGCGCTTCCAGGTGATGGACGAGCTGGGGGAGCTGTACTCGCCCGAGTGGTCGGGCATGGTGGCCTCGCGGAAGTCGACCACCGACGCTCGCGCGGTGGCCTCGGCCCAGCGGGTGGCCTCGTCGAGGGCGGATTGCAGGCCGGCGAGGGAGAGGTCGCTGGTGGCGGAGTAGCCCGCGCCGCCGTCTTTGTAGACGGTGAGCATGGCGCCGCGGTCGCGGAGGATCGACGGCGGCTGCGTCACGTCTTTGCGCACGGAGAGCGACTCGGAGCGCTCGTCGACGACGCGCAGCGACCACTGCTGCCCGGTGCACCGCAGCGACGCGAAGAGTGGAGCGAAGGTGTCGATCATAGGGGAGCGCGGAGAGTAGTCCCAACGCGGGTGGGGCGCGAGGGACGGTTGACGCGCTAGGGGCGGCGCGCGAGGTTGCGCGGCCTATGGGCACCTTCACCATGGTGACCGAGTACGCGCCGCAGGGGGACCAGCCGCGCGCCATCGAGTCGCTGGTCAACGGCCTGAACGCCGGCGAGAAGCACCAGGTCCTCCTCGGCGTCACGGGCTCGGGGAAGACCTTCTCCGCCGCCAAGGTCATCGAGGCCGTGGGCGTTCCCACCCTGCTGCTCGCGCCCAACAAGACCCTCGCGGCGCAGCTCTACGGCGAGATGAAGGCGCTCTTCCCGCACAACGCGGTGGAGTACTTCGTCTCGTACTACGACTACTACCAGCCCGAGGCGTACATCCCCGCGAGCGACACCTTCATCGAGAAGGACTCGATGATCAACGAGGCCATCGACCGCATGCGCCACAGCGCGACGCGGTCGATCCTCACGCGCCGAGACGTCATCATCGTGGCCTCGGTGTCGTGCATCTACGGCATCGGCGACCGCGAGTCGTACTCGGGCATGGTCGCGGCCTTCAACGTCAACGAGGAGTACCCGCGGGACCACCTCCTGCGGCGCCTCGTCGAGATGCAGTACGAGCGCAACGACACGGACTTCCACCGCGGGGCCTTCAGGGTGCGCGGAGACGTGGTCGAGGTCTTCCCCGCCTACGAAGAGGACGTCGCGATCCGGGTGTCGTTCTTCGGCGACACCGTCGACGAGATCGCCGAGGTCGACCCCCTGCGCGGAAAGGTCCTCCGCAAGGTGAGGGGCGTAGAGATCTTCCCCGGCTCGCACTACGTCACGCCCAGGCAGCGGATGTCGCGGGCCATCAACAACATCCGCGACGAGCTGAGGGAGCGCCTGCGCGAGCTGGAGCTGCAGGGCAAGCTCATCGAGCGGGAGCGCCTGGAGCAGCGCACCCTCTTCGACCTCGAGATGCTGGAGCAGGTGGGCTTCTGCCACGGGATCGAGAACTACTCGCGGCACCTCTCCGACCGCGGGCCGGGCGATCCCCCGCCCACCCTCATCGACTACTTCCCCCACGACTATCTCTTGCTGGTCGACGAGAGCCACCAGACGATCCCGCAGGTGGGGTCGATGTACAAAGGCGACCGCGCGCGCAAAGAGACCCTGGTGGGCTACGGCTTTCGGCTCCCGTCGGCGCTCGACAACCGGCCCTTGAAGTTCGACGAGTTCGAGGAGCGGGTGAGGCGGGCCATCTACATCTCGGCCACGCCCGGCGACTACGAGCTCGGCAAGAGCGGCGGGAAGTTCGTCGAGCAGATCATCCGCCCCACCGGCCTGATCGACCCGGAGATCGAGGTGAGGCCCGTGGCGACGCAGGTCGACGACCTGTTGGGTGAGATCCGTACGCGGGCGAAGAACGACCAGCGCGTGCTGGTCACCACGCTCACCAAGCGCATGGCCGAAGACCTCACCGAGTACTACCAGGACGTGGGCGTGAAGGTTCGCTACCTGCACTCGGACATCGACACGCTGGAGCGCGTGGAGATCCTCCGCGACCTGCGCCGCGGGGAGTTCGACGTGCTGGTAGGGATCAACCTCTTGAGGGAGGGCTTGGACCTGCCCGAGGTGGCGCTGGTGGCGATCCTCGACGCCGACAAGGAGGGCTTCCTCCGGTCGCCGCGGTCGTTGATCCAGACGATCGGCCGCGCGGCGCGCAACGTCGAGGGGCGGGTGTTGATGTACGCCGACGGCGTGACGCCCTCGATGCAGAACGCGATCGAAGAGACGAACCGTCGCCGCGCGAAGCAGGTGGAGTACAACCGCGAGCACGGGATCACGCCGACCTCGACGAAGCGCGCGATCACCGACCTGTCTCCGGCGGCGGGCACCAACGACTGGGTGACGGTGTCGTCGCGGCGGAAGAGGTCCGAGCCGCTGGCGGAGCCGAAGGACGACGCCGAGCGCGCGGCGATGGTGGAGTCGCTCCGCGGAGAGATGCTCGAGGCGGCGGAGGAGCTGGACTTCGAGCGGGCGGCGGAGATCCGCGACCGACTGCGCGAGCTGGAGTCGGGGATGGCCACGACCGAGCCGGCGGGCGCGACGTCGCCGCGACGCGGGGGTGACAGCGCCGCGACCACCTCACCGCGCGCGAAGGGCGACGCGAAGACGCGCTTCACCAAGGCGGGCCAGCGCTACGCGAAGAAGCGGTGACCTACTCCTCTCCGTAGATGGACGCCTCGCGCTCGACGGCCCTCCTCGGCCCCACCAACACGGGCAAGACGCACCGCGCGATCGAGCGGATGCTCGACCACGCCACCGGGATGATCGGCCTCCCCCTGCGCCTGCTCGCGCGCGAGGTCTACGACCGCGTCACGGCGCGCGTCGGCGAGGCCCGCGTCGCGCTCATCACGGGGGAGGAGAAGCGCGTCCCGAAGCGGCCCGATTACTGGGTGTGCACCGTCGAGGCGATGCCCCTCGACCGCGAGGTCGACTTCATCGCGGTCGACGAGGTGCAGCTCGCCGCCCACGACCAGCGCGGGCACGTCTTCACCGACCGCCTCCTCCACGCCCGCGGGCGCCGCGAGACCTGCTTCATGGGCAGCGACACCGCGCGCTCCGTGGTCGAAGCGCTCGTGCCCGCGGCCACCATCGAGAGCCACCCCCGCCTGTCGCGATTGAGCTGGGTCGAGCCGACGACCCTGGCGAGGGTCCCGCCGAGGAGCGCGGTGGTCGCGTTCTCGATGACGCAGGTCTACGAGGTCGCCGAGAAGCTCCGCGCGCTCCGGGGCGGCACGGCCGTGGTGCTCGGCGCGCTCTCTCCGCGCACGCGCAACGCGCAGGTGGCGATGTTCCAGGCGGGCGAGGTGGACTTCCTCGTCGCCACCGACGCGATCGGGATGGGGCTCAACCTCGACCTGCGTCACGTCGCCTTCGCGTCGCTGAGAAAGTTCGACGGCCGCGACGTTCGCGAGCTCGACCCCTCGGAGCTCGGCCAGATCGCGGGCCGCGCCGGCCGCTGGATCGACGACGGCACCTTCACCACGGTCTCTCCGCTGGTGATGGACCTCGGGGTGCGCGCGATGATCGAGCAGCACCGCTTCGCCCCGCTGCGAAAGGTCTTCTGGCGCGCGCACGAGCCCGACGCGACCACGGTGGAGTCGCTGATGGAGTCGCTCCGCGCGCCCCCTCCGCGCCCGATGCTGCGACGCGTGGGCGAGGCTGAAGACGAGCAGTGCCTCGCCGCGCTCTCGACGCGGAAGGAGGTGCGAACGCGCGCGACGAGCCCCGAGCGGGTGGCGCTGTTGTGGGCGGTCTGCCAGGTGCCGGACTTTCGCAAGCTCTTGTTCGAGGCGCACGTCGACCAGCTCGAGGGGCTGTACGTGGCGCTCTGCGACCACGGGAGGTTGCGCGACAGCGACCTCGCGACGGAGGTGGGCCTGCTCGACGACACCGAGGGCGACGTCGAGACCCTGGTGGGCCGCCTCGCGTCGGTGCGAACGTGGACGTATGTCGCCAACCACCCCGCGTGGGTGGAGCACGCGCACGAGTGGCAGGAGCGCACGCGCGCGCTCGAAGACCGCCTGAGCGACGCGCTGCACGAGCGCCTGGTGATGCGCTTCGTCGACGTGCCGGGCGCGCCGAGGCCGCGATCGTCGCCGAGGCCGCGGCGAGTGACGCCTCCGACGCGGGAGCTGGTGGTCGACCCGCGACACCCCTTCGCGCAGTTGCGCGCGATGCGCGACGCGCTCTCACCGAAGACCGATCACATCCCGCTCCCGGCGGAGCGACAGTGGGTGGAGTCCCTGATCGAAGCGCCCGCGTCACGCTTCACGCTGAGTGATGACGGCGTGATCCGCGATGGGGAGCGCGACGTGGCGAAGCTGACGGCGGGGTCGTCGCTGGCGCAGCCGGGGGCGAGGCTGGTGGGCTTCGACGACCTCGGCGGAGGCGCGCGCTCACGGCTGGAGCGACGTCTGGTCGCGCACGCGAGGGACATCGCGGGGGAGCTGCTCGCTCCGTTGCGCGCGGTGGAGGAGCCGTCGGCGGCGACGCGGGGATTGCTGTATCGGCTGGAGCACGGGCTCGGGAGCGCGTGGCGGTCGGAGTGCGAGGACTCCATCGCGGCGCTGAGCGGGGAGGACCGCGCCGCACTGGAGGCGACAGGTGTTGTGTTCGGCGCGCGGGTGGTGTTCTCGCGGAGGTTGTTGCGTCCGGAGGCGGTGGCCCGGCGGGCGGTGCTGGTGGCGCTGCGGCATGGGGCGAAGGCGCGAGCGCCGTCGCCGGGGGCGGTGTCGTTCGACCCGGCGGCGGGGGTGGCGCACGAGGCGTGGATGGCGATGGGCTACCCGGTGGTGGCGGGCAAGGCGCTGCGCTGCGACGTGATCGAGCGGGTGTGCGCCGCGGAGGGAGAGGTGGACGCGAAGGTCGCCGCGACGTGGATGGGGCTCAGCGTGAAGGAGGCCGCGCGGGTGATCGGGGCGCTGCGGGGGTGAGGGAGCGGGATCAGACGGCGTTCGTGACGAGGGCGAAGTCCCCCACCACCTTCCCCGTCAGATCCGCCGCTCGCTCCGGCACCATCGCCTCCGCCCACCGCGCCACACCCTTAGCGAACCCAGCGAGGTCACGCTCCACCGCGCGCAGCGCCTCGCCCACGCGCCCGTCATCGTCACGGAGCACCCTGTTGTACCGGGCGACCTCGGCTATCACAGTGCCGACCTCCATCGCGTCGAGCTCGCCGTGCAGGCGGATCCGCCGCATGAACTCCCCGCGCCGGAACGGGTGCGTCTCGCTCGTCGGCGCCACGAAGTCCGCGCGCTCCTCCTCGCTTGGCAGCGCGCCGCGCCAGTGCGGCCACGGCGCGAGGTCGTCGAGTCCGCCGTGGCGTTCGATCACGGCGTAGCAGGCGAGCGTCGCGGGCACGGCGCGACCACCGTACCCCCACGCCGAGTACCCCGTCTCGGCCGCCCTCTACCTCCCCCGACGGTCGCGCGTACCGTCCCCCCACCCTCTCTCCTAC
>JAEYZO010000104.1 GCA_023428035.1 Pseudomonadota bacterium
ACCCGCAGCCCCGCGAGCACCACGTCGCTCGCCGTGCGCTGCGCGAGGCCCACCTGCACCCGCTTGATCCCGAGCCGCTCCCGCTCCGGGATCGCCGTCGGCGAGAACCTCAACTGCGCGAACGGAATCGGCGGGTCGACGCTCCCCGCCACCCCCGGCTTCGGAGGCCCGCGGAAATTCTGCCCCAGCACCGCGCGCACCGCGAAGGGCTGCTCGTCGACCCACACGATGGCGTCGCGGTCCACCGCCTTGCCGTCGGCGCGCACCACCAGTCGGTCTTCGGGCATCACGAACTGCACCCCGCGGCCCTCCTGACGGAGGATCCCGATGTAGCGGGTGCGCTTGTGCTCGTCGATGGGCTGCACCACGAGCCGCTTGCCCTCGCCGGTCTTCGTCGTGAGCACGTAGCCGTGCGCGAGACCGATCGCCACGCCGAACTTCGAGAGGTCGGCCCGCGCCGCGCCGCGCTGCGAGGCGTGAACGTCGAGGGTGCCGAAGCCCAGCTCCGGCGAGGCCAGCTCCCGCGGCGACAGGAAGTGCTGCGCCAGCACCGGCCGCGGAGCCTTCGCGCACGCGGCCCGCAGCCGCTCGCACACGCCGGGTAGCTGCGACGACCGACCGCTCGCGAGCAGCACCTGCACGGGGGCGTCCTCGCGCGCGAGCCATCGCTCCGCCGTCTCCAGGGCGGGCGCGAGCACCGTGGCCGTACACTCCTCCAGCCACGCGCGCGTCGGGAGCGCGTCGAGCACCCTCCCGGGGTCGAGCTCCGGGAGGAACTGCTGCGCCTTCGACGCCATCGCCGCGCGCAGCGCCGTGCCCTCGGCGGGGGCCGGGGCGGCGAGGGCCATCTTCACGGCCTCGCAGAAATAGAAGAAGCCCAGCGTGCGCTTCTGCCTCAGTCGGTCGGCCTCGGTGCGACCTCCCGCGGGGTCTCCCTCGCGCACGAAGCGCGTGCGCAGCTTCTCGGCCTGATCCGGCGGGAGCGTCGCGCGGAGCCGCCGCTTCAGCTCCCGCGCGATGCGCCGGGTGATCTCGACGCCCGCGAAGGGGAGGCCGTAGAAGTCTTCGATCTCGGAGACGATGCGGTCGCCGTCCTCGCGCAGGCGCAGGAGCACGAGGTCGGTGGTGCCGCCGCCGCAGTCGAAGGTGAGCAGCCGCACCGCGCGGGTGCCCGCGTCGCGCTCGGGGTCGAAGCCCAGGGGCTGAAACGCGTCGAGCAGCCGGTCGAGGGAGAGCGACCCGAAGCGGTGGTAGAGCACCCCGAGCGAGGCCGCCGTGGCTTCGTCGAGGAAGGTCAGCGGCGCCTCGGGAGGGTCATCGCACAGCCCTCGCAGCGCGCTCTTCTCCAGGGCTTCGCGCGCGACCTTCAAGAGCACCTCGCGGTCCGCCGCGAGGAGCGCCACGGGGTACGAGAGCAGCACCGGGCCCACCGCGCCCAGCCCCCCGTCGGGGCCGCGAACGATCTCTCGCGACGCGAGGTCGTCCATCACCCCGTCGAGGAACTCGAAGGCCAGCTTCGGGTCTCTCCCGAGCTGGAGCTTGGGCGCGGGCTCCAGCGCGTCGACCTCGATGTCGGCCTCGCGGGTGCGCGGGTCCTGCTGAGCCTCTGGCGTCTCCGTCGCGTCGCCGCGCTCGATGGCGCGCCGCACGAGGCGCAGCGCGCGGTGGCCGATCACACGGTCCTTCAGCTCGTCGAAGGGGTGACCGTGAATGCCGTGCGGCAGCGACTCGCTCGGGATCAACACCGACGGGATCCCGGCGTCGTCCCTCCTCTGCGGGTCGCGGCGGGCGAGCACGCTCCAGCGCTCCATGATGGGCCGGGGCATGATCGGGTTGCCCACGGTCGTTCGCTCCTCGAAGGACCGAGGCGGCGCGACGAACTCCGCGTGCCACGCCGAGCCCGCGAGGGTCACCTCGACGTCGTGAAAGCTCCACGGCGCCAGCGGCCCCTGCACCGTCACGTCCCTCTGGTCTTCGCGCTGGGTGACCACCGAGGTCTCGTGGGTGCCGAAGTCGATCGCGACGGTGGTGCCGGTCTCTCCAGCTCGGCGCGGCGCCCTCTCTGCGAGCAGCCCCAGCGGAGCGGCGGGGGCGGGCACCAGCGCGCGGCGAGCGCTCGCCCGGCCCATGAAGCTGTCGAGGGGAGGGGAGAGGTCGTCGTAGTCGTGCGTCGCGAGCACGAGGCGGTGCGGGTCGAGCACCAGCGCCTCGGTCACCCCTGTCTTCTGCGCGAGGTGGCGCACCCGCCGCTCCGCCGCGCGCGCGCTGCCCACCACCAGCGCGAGCCCGGGGGACGCCGGCCTCCACGCGACGGTGAGCGCGACCTCGAAGTTCGTCGGGTTCTTGAACAGACGAAACGCGAGGAACAGGTCTCCGAGCCCCGGCCGGTCGTGCGCGGGCAGCACCCCCGCGGTCTTGGGGTCGACCCTGCCGACGGCGTGCGCGAGCTCGGTGCCCGCGATCCACTCCAGCTCGTCGACGTCGCGGCGCAGCCACTCGCGCTTCGCCTCGGGCGTCGGCCAGGTGCGCGCGTAGAGCGAGACCCGCGCGAGCTCGCCGCCGCGCGCGAAGGTCCCGCGGCGCGTCGAGGCGCCCAGGGGGACCGTGACCAGCACCGGGTTGAGCCCGGCGCGCACCCGGAGGAGTCCGTTCTCGATCAACACGCGGGCACCTCGGCGCGGGCGTCGAGCTCCGCGATGAGCGCCTCGAAGCGGGCGCGGGCCTCGTCGAGCGCAGGGTCCATCGACTCGGGGAGCTGGAGGTCGCCTACCACCCTGCGCAGCCGTCGGTAGGCCTCTGAGCGCTTGGGGTCGATGCCCAGGGTGCGCGAGGCGTAGCCCTCCCGCTCGGCCTCGCTCGCGTGCAGCAGCCAGTCGAGCGCCGCCCCCAGCCTCGCCAGGAGGAAGTGCGTGCAGTGCACCGCGTTCCCCGGCTCGTCGGCGAGGAAGCGCTCCTCCTCGGCGCGCAGCCGCTTCGCCGCGGCGTCGGCGTCGAGCATCCGTTCGAGCGCGGGCTTGAGCTCGGCCACCAGCTCGGGCTTGCGCGTCGCGGCGAGCACCGCGGCGCAGGCCGAACGCACGCACTCGGCCACCACCGTGTCCCAGGTGAGAGAAGCCCCAGCGTGGGGCCGCAGGCACGCCTGCCGTATCGCCGCTGGGAAGGGGATCGCCACCCCCACCCTCGGGAGCGCCTCGCGCAGCCGCTCGCTCAGGGCCTCGATCGCGTCGAGGGCCGCGCGGTCGGCGCGGGGCTCGCGGGTGAGCCGCTCCTGAAGGTCGACGATGGCGCCGCGGGCGCGCTCGGCGAGGTCGACGAGCTCGGCGCTCTTGGCGCGGCGAAGCTCTCCGCGGTGCGCGAGGTGGAGCATCAATCGCGTGAGGAGCTCGTGCCCTCGGTCTTCGGGGTTCGCCACGGCGAGCGCGACGTCGACCATCCACTCCAGGAAGCGCCGCCGGGCGGCGGGCTCCGCGGCGCGCACCCGGGCGACGTCGTCGACCCAGCTCCGGGCGAAGAAGTGCGCCACCTGCCACGCGAAGGGCGTCCCCTCGGGCATGGCGGGCTCCTCCAGCGCGGCCACCACCGCGGCGCGTGCGTCGGCGACCTGCGCCGCGGGCACCTCGAGCTCGGCGTCGACGTGGCGGTTCTCGAGCAGCACGAAGGGCGGCCAGGCCGTCACGTCGTTGGGGTCGAGGGCGTCGGCGTAGGGCTCGTCGAGGGCCCCTCGCAGCGGCTGGATCACCGAGCCGAACACCGACTGCGGCAGCGACTGGAGCGTGTTCAACTGCCGCTCGCTCTCGGGGCGCGAGAGCTCACGGAGGCGGTCGGCGCACTGGCGCAGGGCCTCTCCCGCGTAGGTGAGGGCGAGCACCACGCGGCCGCGCATCTTGCCGTCGCAGCGCTCGACCCACTGCCGCCAGGGGCCGTGGAGCAATTGGTACCCCGGTCGGATCGCGCTGGGCTGCGACGAGCACGCGAGGAGCAGGAGGTCGAGCTCCGCCACCGCCTGCGCGAAGACCAGGTGGTTCTTCACCGCCTTCAGGTGACGGGATGAGTCGGCCTCGATCTGCGGGTCGGCGCCGGGGCAGTCGACGAGGTCGAGCACCTCGAAGATGCGCGACGCGCGGGTGCCGGGCGGGGGGCGCACGCGCAGGGTGACCTCGCAGGCCCGGAGCTGCAGGGATCGCAGGCGGAGCTCGCCCGAGCGCAGGCGCACCACGCGGTACTCCCCGCGGCGAAGCTCCTCGAGCTCGTAGTTGGCGTCGTCGGCGGTGGGGAAGCGGCACACCCGCAGGGCCCGCGCGAACTCGTCGCGGCTGCCCGGCTCGAAGGCCACGTAGAGCGAGCCCGGGAACTCGTCGAGGGTCGCGGCGTCGTCGGCCGCGGCGGGCTCGCGCTCGAAGACCTGGTTGTCGAGGGTGGTGACCTTCACCGCGGCGTCGAGGCGCGCGCCCCCGCGGCGCGTGAGGCGGGTGAGGCAGCCGGTGGTGTCGGCGTCGCCCACGGGGAGCTCTCGGAGCTCTTCGAGGTCGCCGTACCAGCGCGAGAGCATCAGGGTCTTGCCGGCGTTGACCTTTCCCATGGTGGCCGCGGTGGGCTGGCGCTCGACGGCCTCGGCGAAGCGCTTGACCGCGTCGCGGGCGCGTCGCTCCAGGGGCTCCCACTCCCGGTCGATGATGGCGGCGTCTTCGGCGGGCCCCTGGCGGGCGTCGGCGACCCGGCCCGAGGCGTCGCCGAGCCACTCTTGAAGGGACCGGGCCAGGCCGACGAGGGTGGCCTCGAAGGGGCCCTGACTCGCCGCGGGAGCGGGCAACTCGCCGCCGTAGCGGGCGAGCTCGAACACGTCGATCATCGCTGACGCTTGTACCAGAGGGCGCGTCGCGGCTCCCGTCGGGTCGACGTCGCGGCGCGTCACGGCGCGGATTGAAGCCGCCGGGGAGTGCGTCCGTCGGACGGTGTTGCGCTACGATCCACCCGGCCAACGCTCCGGGGCGCTCGGCACCCACGGACACCCAGGGCCACGGCCCCACGAGGAGATCTCCCATGCAACGCCTTCGCGTCGTCCTCGCAGCCTCGCTGCTCGCGCTCGCCCCCGCGGCGTTCGCGCAGCGTCACCACCGCCGCCACAACAACACGAACACCAACACCGGCGGCAACTCCAACAGCATCCCTCGCGCCCCGGTGGCCGTCGTGCACCCCGTCGTCGGCACCACCGAGGGCAACGTGCAGCCGCGGCCCACCCTCGACCTGGGCGAGGTGATCCCCGTCCCCGTCACCACCGCGGCCGCGATGCTCCGACGGATGAAGGTCTACCTCTTCAACGTCCCCCCCGGGAACGACCCCTACGCCATCCGTGGCGGCGGCGAGGGCCGGCGGCTCTGGGCCCTCCTCCCGAGCTGCCAGCCCAGCAACAACATCGACCACCGCGACCCCTGCCCGGTCGACCGCGTCGCCATCGAGGCCGTGATCCGCGGCAACGTGAACACCGGCACCCCGACGCTCCTCGGCAACACCCCCGACGCTCGACGGCTCCAGGCCTACGTGGTGAACACCGGCACCGACCGCGTTCGCATCAGGGTGCTGGGCCCGAACAACTCCACCCGCTACGAAGCCGTGGTCGAGGCCGAGCGCCTCGAAGACCTCCAGCCCCCGCAGGGCACCGCCGTCGCGAACGGCTTCGACTTCGACTACCTCCAGTACCCGGCGCGCTGACCCGTCGATGGCCCGCCCCCGCGCGCTGGCCCTCGCCGTCGCGCTCCTCCCCGCGCTCTCCCTCGCGCAGCCCCGCGAGGCCCGCTTCACCAGCGCGCCGCTGGGCCTGACGGTCACGCTCCCGCGGGGCTTCGTCGCCGTGCCCGCGGGAGAGGCCAGCGACGCGCACCTGGGGGCGTGGCGCCGAGGCTCAGTGCTGGTCGAGCTCGTGCACCTCGACGCGCCGGTTCCGCAGCGGGTGTTGACCGAGCGTGAGCGCGCGGCGCTGCGCGTGGCCGACCCCTTCACCTTCACCGACCGGGTTGAGCGCAGCCCCTGGAGGGGTCACTCACTGGAGACCCTCCGCGGCGTGAGCGCGCGGCCCCCCGCGGTGCGCCTCGCGACGGCGGTGCCCCTCGTCGACGACGGGGTCCTCCTCGCGGTGTACGCGCCGGGTGACCGCGAGGCTGAAGCCAGGGCGGTGCACGCCGCGGTGCTCGCCGCCACCGACGCGCCCACCGAGTGGAGGACCCCGGCGCAGCGCGTGGGCTACCC
>JAEYZO010000148.1 GCA_023428035.1 Pseudomonadota bacterium
CGGGAGGCCTCCCCCGAGGTGATCCAGGCCGCGGAGACGGAGCAGCCCGAGGCGAGGCCCGAGCCCCGCGAGCCCCGCGAGCCCCGCGAGAGGCGAGAGCGGCGGCGCCCGGAGCCGGACTACGCCCGCAAGGTCGAGGTGCGCCACGGCGACGCGAACGCGCGCGGCGACGAGGTCGTCGAGGAGCCCCTGCTGATGGACGAGCTCCGCATCGCGGTCGGGCGCAAGGACGACGTGCGCCCCGGCGAGCTCGCGAGGATGATCCGTGAGGCCACCGGGCTCGCGCGGCACGAGGTGGGGCGCATCCACCTGCGCGACCGGGTGAGCCTGGTGTCGGTGCCCGCGAGCCGCCTCGACGAGGTCATCGAGGCCCTCAAGGACCGCACGTGGAACGACCGCCCGCTCGCCCCCGAGCGCGGCCGCTCCGCCGGCCCCAACGTCGCGAGCGAGGCCCCGCCGGCCTCCGCGGAAGAGCCCGCGACCTGAGGAGACGCTGGTGCGCGCTCGCTTCGCCGCGGTGGCGTCGGTGGCCTTCGCCCTCGGCTCGGCCGCGGCGCTGCGACACGGCCACGCCGACCCGCCCGCGGAGAGCCCGCGCGGCCCGAGGCTCGCCCTCGACGAGTGCCTCCAGCGAGCGGAGCGGAGCTACCCCGGGCTCGTCGCGGCGCGGCACAAGATCGGCGCCTCGCGGGCCCAGCTCGACGAGGCCTGGGTCGCGCCCTTCCTGAACATCTCCAGCTCGGGCTTCTTCTCCCTCGCGCCCTACGCCCGCGGCAACGCGACCTACTCCCCCGACGCCTTCGGGCAGAACCCGCTCACCACGGGCACGGGCTACATGCTCCGCGCGCAGGCCGAGACGGGGGTGCCGATCTCTCCGTGGACGTGGGTGCGCCTCGGCCACGTGCGCGACGCCGCCCGCGCCGGCGTGCGCGTGAGCGAGGAGGAGCACCGCCGCGCCCGGCTCGAGCTGCGCACCAACGTGCGGCGGGCCTACTACGGGCTTCAGTTCGCGCGCGACGCGCTCTACCTCCTCGACCGCGCCGAGGGCTACCTCCGCCAGGCGCGCGAGCAGCTCGACGCCAACCTCTCGCAGGACGGCGGCACGGCCACGGTGAACGACCAGCGGCAGCTCGCGCTGGAGGGCTTCACCCTCGAGGCCCGCCGCGCCGAGGCCGTGCAGAAGGAGCGCGTCGCTCGGGTCACCCTCGGGCTCCTCACCGGCGCGGGGGAGCGCGTCGACATCCCCGACGAGCCCCTGTGCCCCCTGAGGGCCGACCTCGGCCCCGCGAGCCGGTGGATCACCCGCGCGAACCTCAACCGACCCGAGGTCGCGATGCTGCGCGCCGGGGTCGCCGCGCGCCGGGCGGCGCTGGAGGTGCAGCGCTACGCGTACTTCCCCGACCTCGCGCTCGGGGTGAGCGCGGCCTTCGCGACGGCGCCCACCATCGCCGACCAGTTCAACCCCTTCTCCGCGAACAACTCCAACTACGCCTTCTGGGGCGCGGGCATCGCCCTGCGGTGGAACTTCGAGCCCCTCGCGAACATGCAGCGAGTGCGACGTCTCTCCGAGGAGCTCTCGATGACCGAGGCCCAGCAGCGCCTCGCCCTCGGCGCGATGGCCCTCGAGGTCACCGAGGTCTACGAGCGCGCGGTCGCGGCCGACCGGCGGGAGCGCGCCTGGGGGCAGGGCGAGCGCGTCGCCTACGAGTGGTTCACCGCGGTCTTCACCGAGTACCAGGCCGGGGCGAGCGAGGTGTCGACCATCGTGATCCCTCTGCAGCGCTACCTCACCACGCGCTACTCGCACCTGGAGTCGATGCACGACCTCGACGTCGCCCTCGCGCAGCTCGCGCAGGCCGTCGGAGACCCCGACCTCGACGCGCGCCCCGACCCGGAGTGTACGGCCGCCATCGAGGCCACCGCGCCGGCGCCCACCGTCGACGAGGGCGAGGTCGAGCGCATCCTGCGGGAGTCTCTGGGCGAGGGGGGCGACGCCGGGGTCGCGGCTACCGCAGACGCCGGGGCGGAAGGTCGAGGCGCCACGCCGAGGTCGGCGGGGGACGCGGGCGCGAGGCCGCCGGCGCCGAGGCGGTGAATGGGGGCGGGGCGCGAGGCGTTCCGGTACGAGGCTCGCTGGAGCCCATAGGTGCAACGATGCAGAACCGACGAACGAAGACGCGCGCGCTGGGCCTCGCGGTGGTGCTCGGGCTGAGCGCGTGGGCGACGGGCGCCGACGCCCAGCCTCGGCAGGGCCCGCGGCAGTGGATCGAGACCCGTCACGCGGCGGTGAACCAGCTCCTGCGCGGCAGCGGCGACGCGGGGCCGGGCGACCGTCAGCGCGCGGCGGTGTCGCGGATCCTCAACGAGATGATCGACGTCGACGAGCTCGCGCGGCGGGCGCTCGAGCCCCTGTGGTCGCAGCGCACCCCCGCGGAGCAGCAGGAGTTCGTGGGGCTCCTGCGGCAGCTCATCGAGCGCAACTACCGCGACAACCTCGACCGCACCGTCGACTGGACGGTGCGCTACGAGCCCGAGGAGCTCAACGCCGCCGAGGGCACCGCGGTGGTGCGCACCGTCGCGCGCTCGCGGGCCGACAGCCGCGCGGCGCCGGTGACCATCGAGTACCGGCTCCGCCGCGTGGGCGACCGCTGGGTGGTCTACGAC
>JAEYZO010000165.1 GCA_023428035.1 Pseudomonadota bacterium
ACCTCGGGAGGCGCCACGCGCACCTCGACCTCGGGGCCGCGGAGTACGACGCGCTCGGCGAGGCGATGGTGGGGGCGATGCGCGACGCCGACCCCGGCTTCGACCGCGCGGCCGAGGGCGCCTGGCGCGACGCCTTCGCGTACATCGTCGACGAGATGCGCGAGGGCGCGGGGCCCTCGCCCGCCGACCTCTCCACCGCGCCGGGCTCCGACACCGACGTCAACGCCGCGCCTGAGCCCGCCCCCTCGCCCGCGCCGCCGCCGTCGGACCCTCCCCCCACCACCCCCTCGTCTCCTGGCGCGCAGCGCCCGCCGCCCACCCCCTACGCGTACTGCGGCGAGCTCGGCGTGGCGTACCAGTCCTTCGGGGCGGGGCGGCGAGAGCTGATGCTCCAGCTCGGCCGGGTGTCGCACCTCGACTACGGCTGGAGGCACCCGCGCATGGCGGCCTTCCTCCGCGAGCTCGGGGCCATGGCGCGGGTCATCGCCTTCGACCGGCGGGGCGCGGGGCTCTCCGAGCGCTCCCTCGAAGCGCCCAGCTTTCAGCAGCGCCTCGAAGACCCCCTCGCGGTGCTCGACGCCGCGGGCGCGGGGCGGGTGGTGATGCTCGGCGTCGGAGAGGGCACGGCGAGCGCGCTCGTCTGCGCGGCGGTGTTCCCCGAGCGGGTGCGCGCGGTGGTGTGCGTGAACGGCTCGGTGAAGATGCTCCGCGGCGAGGGCTACGAGGGCGGCGTCGACCCGAGCTTCATCGACGCGGCTTGCGAGCGCATCCGTCGGCACTGGGGCGAGGCCCTCTTCGTCGACTCCGAGGCCCCGTCGATGGTGGGAGACGAGGCATTCCGCGACTGGTTCGGCGAGTACCTCCGCTCGTCGACGACGCCCGGTCAGGCCGTAGCCCAGCTCAGGCTCAACGCGCTCCTCGACGCCCGCGCCGCGCTGCCCTTCGTGCGCGTCCCGGTGCTGGTCGTCCACCGCGGCGACGACCGCCTCGTGCCCGCGGCCGACGGGAGGTACATCGCCGAGCATCTGCCCGACGCGCGCTTCGTCGAAGTCCCCGGGGCCGACCACCTGCCCTTCACGGGAGAGACGCGCCCGATCCTCGACGCGGTGCGCGACTTCCTCGATGACCCTCGCCTCGACGCGCCGCCCGCCTCGCCGTTGGTCACCTACGCCCGCCTCCGCTGCGACGACCCCGACGCCCCCCTCCTGCGGGAGTCGTCGGCGCGCGCCGCGGCCCTGGGCTTCGCCGAGCACCCCTCGGGCGACCCCCGCGAGCGGCTCTTCGCGTCTCGCTGGTTCAACGCCCTCGCCGACTTCGCCGCGGGCCTCTGCCTCGACCCCGACTCGCGGGCCCAGGGCGCTCGCGCGGCCCTCGACGCTCGCCCTGCCCTCACCGACGAGCTCCTCGTCGAAGCGACCCGCGCCGCGGAGCCCGGCGCGTGCCACGCCTCGCCCGTCGTCGCGGGTCTGTGCCAGACGCGCTCGCTCAGGGTCGACCCGTCACGCGTGGTCGAGGTCGACGGGGCGCGATACTCCTGCCTCACCCGAGGCTGACACGCGCGCTGGCACGGGCCAGGGCCGTGCCTCGGCGCGGGCGGGCGCCGCGGAGGACGCGCCGCGAAGAACCTCGCGAGAACACCGCGGAAACGGCTGGCGCGCGTCGTGGCCCGCGCGGTGCGATGGGCCTCGTCGAGCCGCGACGGCACGCAGCGCCGCGCGGCGGAGGTAGCGCCATGATCCTCTCGCTCGTCATCACTCTCGTGTCTCTGGCCTTCACCGCCTTCGTGATGTGGAAGGTGTTCCTCCCGATGATGAAGAACGCGGGCGACCTGATGTCGTCGCTCGCCGGCGACGCCCAGTTGCGCCAGCGGCTCCTCGCGACCGGCGCCGAGGGCACGGCGCGGGTGCTGGGCCTGCGCGAGACCGGGACGCTCGTGAACCACCACCCGCAGGTGGCGCTCGACCTCGAGGTGCAGTCTCCGCAGGGGCACCGGTTCATGGCGAAGTGCCTCACCCTGGTCTCGCCGATGTCGGCTCCGCGGGTGCAGCCCGGGAGCGTGGTGCCCGTGCGCTTCGACCCGACGAACCTCGCCCATGTCGCCGTCGTGATCTGACCGCCGACGCTCCCCCCGCGCCCAAGGTCGCCCCCGTTGGACAGTCCCGAGCCCCTCACGGTACGTGTTGCGCACCGTGAGGCCCGAGGAAGGAGCGGCGATCGCGGGCTGGTCGGGCCCGCTGCGCTTCGATGACTTCGAGGTGCTCCGCCCTCTCGGCCGCGGGGGGATGGGCCAGGTCTTCCTCGGCCGCGACCTCGTCCTCGACCGCCTCGTGGCGCTGAAGGTCACCTCCTCGGCGAACCCCACGCCCTGGGCCCGCGCGCGCTTTCTCCGCGAGGCGCGGGCCATCGCGAGGCTCACCCACCCCAACGTCGTCGGGATCTACCGCGTCGGCGAGCTCCAGGGTCGGCCCTACATCGCCTACGAGTACGTCTCGGGCCGCGACCTCGAGGGCTACGTCGGGGTGATGCCCTGGGCCGAGGTCGCCCTCGTCGGCCGCGGCGCCGCGCGGGGCCTCGCCGCCGCCCACGAGGCCGGGGTGCTCCACCGGGACATCAAGCCCGGCAACGTGATGCTCACCGACCGCGGCGAGGTGAAGCTCATCGACTTCGGCCTCGCGCAGCTCGACGCGGCGAGCGACGAGCGCTCCGACGCCGAGGCCGACGGGGAGCGCCCGCAGGCCCCCAACGCTTCGATGAAGCTCACCCTCGCGGGGACGGTGCTGGGCACGCCGGCGTTCATCCCTCCCGAGGTGTGGCTCCGCGAGCGGCCCACGGAGCGCGCCGACCTCTTCGCCCTGGGGGTGGTGCTCTACCGCCTCGCGACGGGCGCGCTCCCGCACGCCGAGCCCGACCGCGAGGCCCTCGCG
>JAEYZO010000167.1 GCA_023428035.1 Pseudomonadota bacterium
GAGCAGCGGATCGCGCGCTACACGCTCCGCGCGGAGCACGGGGGGGTCGTGCTGGAGCGCCACGTCGAGCCGGGCGAGGTGGTGAGCCCGGGTCTGCCCGTGGTGACCGTGGCGGACGTTGGTCACCCCTACGTGGAGGTCTTCGTCCCGCAGGGCGCGCTGCCGACGGTGGCCCTGGGCCAGGCGGCGACGGTGCGCGTCGACGGAGACGCGCGGGCGTACCCGGCGCGGGTGGAGCTCCTCGGGCGGAGGTTGGAGTACACGCCGCGCTACCTCTTCTCTCCGCGGGAGAGACCCAACCTCGTAGCGAGGGTGCGGGTGCGGGTCGATGACCCGTCGGGGTCTCTCCGCGCGGGGGCTCCGGCTGAAGTGAGGCCGGGCCGTGGTCGCTGACACCGTCGTCGAGGCCGAGGGCCTGGGGCGTCGCTTCGGCGCCCTCGTCGCGGTGCGCGACGTGTCGCTCTCGGTGCGCCGCGGGGAGATCTTCGGGATCCTCGGGCCCAACGGCGCGGGCAAATCCACCACGATCCGGATGCTCTGCGGGCTGCTCCCTCCGACGAGCGGGCGGGGCACGGTGGCGGGCTACGACATCGCGAGGGAGCCCGAGCGGGTGAAGACCCGCATCGGGTACATGACCCAGAGGTTCTCGCTCTACGAAGACCTCACCGTGAAGGAGAACCTGACCTTCTACGCGGGGGTCTACGGCATCGGGGGGAGGGCGCGGCGAGAGCGGGTCGACGAGGTGCTCGCGCGCAACGGGCTCGTCGCTCGCAGAGACCAGCTCGCGGGGACGCTCTCTGGCGGGTGGAAGCAGCGCGTCGCGCTCTCGTGCGCGATGTTGCACTCGCCTCCGCTGGTGTTCCTCGACGAGCCCACGGCGGGTGTCGACCCGGTGAGCCGCCGGGCCTTCTGGGACGAGATCCACAAGCTCGCCGCCGAGGGCACCACGGTGATCGTCACCACGCACTACATGGACGAGGCCGAGCGCTGCCACCGCGTGGCCTTCGTGTTCAAGGGCGCGATCCTCGACGCGGGCCCCCCCGCGGAGATCCTCTCACGGCGGGGCCTGCGCGTCGCCGAGGTGGAGTGCTCCGACCGCGCCGTCTTCGAGCGCTTGAGGGCAGACCCGAGGGTCGACGACGTCGCCCCCTTCGGCGCGCGGGCGAGGGTGACCACCCGCGGCGGCGCAGACCCCGTGGCGGTGCTGCGCGAAGCCACCGGCGAGGAGCTCCCCGCGGTGGAGGTGCGCGCCGACCTCGAAGACGCCTTCGTCTCGATGGTGCGCGAAGAGTCGAGGGGCGAGTGACCCGGCTCCTCGCGGTGGCGTGGAAGGAGCTCCTCCAGCTCCGACGCGACCGGCTCACCCTCGCGATGATGGTGATGCTCCCGCTCGTGCAGTTGATGTTGTTCGGGTGGGCCATCGACACCGACGTGCGGCACATCCCCACGGCGGTGCTCGACCGCGACCGCACGGCGGCCTCCCGCGACCTCGCGCGCTCCCTCGCCGCCACCGGGAGCTGCGACCTCGTGGGCGACCTCCGCGACGAGGCCGAGCTCACCCGCGCGCTGCGCTCGGGGCGGGCGAGGGTGGGGCTGGTGATCCCGGCGCGCTACGCCGAGGGCCTCGCGCGCGGGGGGCCCGTGACGGTGCAGCTCGTGGTCGACGGGAGCGATCCGCAGTCGGTGACCGGAGCGACGCAGGCGATGGGCGGCCTCGTGGCGCAGCGGTCGACGACGTTGTTGATGCAGCGCGCGGGGCTGCGCGCGCCGCCGCTCTCGGTCGAGGCGACCACCTGGTACAACCCCGACCTGCGCACGGCGGTGAACGTCGTTCCGGGGCTGGTGGGGGTGATCCTGACGATGACCATGGTGATGCTCACCGCGATGGCCGTCGCGAGGGAGCGCGAGCGCGGCACGCTGGAGCAGCTCGTGGTGTCTCCCGTGCGGCGCTGGGAGCTGGTGCTGGGGAAGATCCTCCCCTTCGTGGCCATCGGCTACGTGCAGATGACCCTGGTGCTCATCGCGGGGCGGGTGGTCTTCGACGTGCCGGTGGTGGGCTCGCTGCCCTTGCTCTACGCGCTGGCCTTCGCGTTCATCGCGGCGAACCTGAGCTTGGGCTTGTTCTTCTCGACCCTGGCGCGCACGCAGCAGCAGGCGATGCAGATGTCGTTCTTCTTCCTCTTGCCGAACATCCTCCTGAGCGGGTTCATGTTCCCGAGGGAGGCGATGCCGAGGCCCGCGCAGTGGCTGTCAGAGGCGCTGCCGCTGACGCACTTCCTGAAGATCATCCGCGGCGTGGCGCTGCGCGGGGCGGGCTTCGACGACCTGCAGGGCGAGCTCGCGCGGCTCTGCGTGATCCTCTTCGCGCTGGTGCTCCTCGCGTCGCTGCGCTTTCGCAAGACCTTGGCGTGATACCTACGGGAGCCCCCACCGATGGCCAGACCTCAGAGCGACATCTCCGCGCGGATCGTGACCGCGGCCGCGGAGCGCTTCCTCCACGACGGCGTCGACGGCGCCTCGCTGCGGCAGATCGCGCGCGACGCGGGCACCAACCTCGGGATGGTCTACTACTACTTCCCCACGAAGGACGACCTCTTCGCCGCGGTGGTCGAGCGGCACTACGCGCCCTTCTCCGCGAGCCTCGCCGAGGCCATCGCGAGCGGAGACGACTTCGAGCCCCGGGTGCGAGCCCTCTTCGCGCGCTTCGGCGCGATGACCGACGACGAGTTCAAGGTGATCCGCCTCGTGCTGCGCGAGGCGTTGGTCTCGTCGGAGAGGTTGTCGCGGGTGATCGACCGGCTGCTCCGAGGGCACGCGCCGGCGCTGATGGGCCTGGTGGCCGAGGGCTTCGGCTCGGGCGCCGTCGACGGCTCGATCCACCCCGTCGCCGCGCTGATCACGGTGGCGGCGCTCTCGATGGTGCCGCAGGTGATGATCCGGCGGGTGGCGACGACGGGGCTCGGAGCGCAGGCCCCGCTGCCCGCGCCCGCGGAGCTCGCTGACATGCTCTGCGAGGTGGTGCTGCGGGGCCTGCGGCCCGCGAGGGGTGAGCGGCGACCCGGCTCTACTGCTCGGGCAGGGTCGCCAGCACCCGCGCGACGCCGGCGTCGGACACGCGCTCGTGGAGGGTGAGCGCGATGCGACCGTCGGGGCGCACCACCACCACCCAGGGCATCTCCTCTTCGGGCAGGCCCAGAGAGCGGCGGAGGCTCCCGTCGCGGGAGAACCACACGTACGGCCACCGCGCGCGCGGCGCCGTGCTGCGGGCCTCGCTGAGCATCGGCGCCGTCGGGATCAGCGGGAAGAGGCTCAGCGCCGCGAGGGTGTACATCGTCGCCCGCGGAGGCACCGAGACCTCGAGACGACGCCACCACGCGGTCACCATCTCGCGCGCGTCCTTGTCGGTCATCACGACGAGGACGCTCCAGTGGCCCTGCAGGTCGGCCTGCGTGTGCGGCGAGCCGGAGATGTCGTTGACGGAGAAGCTCGGCATCGCGCCGCCCGCGTGGGGCAGCGCGTGGGCCGCGGGAGCGAGCGCGAGCGACGACAGGGCGAGGGCGAGGCGGAGCGGCTTCACGGCGACCTCACCACTACCCTCGCGGCGAGGGAGAATCCAGGGGCCCGCGGCGCCGGCTCGGGCGTCACCCCCTCGCGGAGCGGAGCCACGCCCGCAGCTTGACGCGCGCCGTTGTCGCCGCGGCGAGAGTGTCGGCACACTCGCGGCCCTCACCACCCACGGAGGGAGTCCCGCGATGCTCACCGGACGGATGATGCCGTTCCCGCTCACCATCACCCATTTGTGGCAGCGCGCGAGGGAGTACTTCCCGACGCGCGAGGTGCTGACGCGGCTGCCCGACAAGTCGCTCCACCGGCAGACCTACGCCGACTTCGCGTCGCGCACGGCGCGCCTCGCCAACGCGCTCAAGCGCCTGGGCGTGGGCCCCGGCGACCGCGTCGCCACGCTCTGCTGGAACCACCGGCAGCACCTCGAGGCCTACTACGCTGTGCCGATGATGGGCGCGGTGGTGCACACCCTGAACCTCAGGCTGCACCCGAGCGAGCTGCGCTACATCGCCGAGAGCGCGTCGGACAGCGTGCTCATCGTCGACCGCTCGCTCTGGAAGCTCTACGAGGCCTTCGGCCCGGGGGTCGCGTCGGTGAAGCACGTGATCGTGGTGCCCGACGCGGGGCCCGCGCCGGAGGGGGCCCACGACTACGAGGCCCTGATCGCCGCGGAGAGCGACCAGTACGACTGGCCCGCGCTCGACGAGGACTCCGCCGCGATGCTCTGTTACACCTCGGGCACCACGGGGAACCCCAAGGGGGTGCTGTATTCGCACCGCTCGACGGTCTTGCACGCCCTCGTGAGCTGCATGACCGACACGCTCTCGTTGCGTCAGTCAGACTCGGTGCTGCCCGTGGTGCCGATGTTCCACGCGGCGGCGTGGGGGCTGCCGTACAGCGCGGTGCTGGCGGGCGCGACGCTGGTGATGCCGGGGCCGCACCTCGACGGGGTGTCTCTGTTGGACCTCATGGCCGCGGAGAAGGTCACCGTCGCGGCGGGGGTCCCTACCATCTGGCTGGGCATCCTCGCGGCCCTCGACGCGGAGCCGAAGCGCTGGGACGTGTCGTCGGTGCGCTCGATGGTCATCGGCGGGTCGGCCGCGCCGGCGTCGATGATCGAGGGCTTCTCGAAGCGCCACGGTCTGGAGGTGACGCACGCCTGGGGGATGACCGAGACGAACCCGCTGGGCACCGTGGCGAACGTGAAGCACTCCCTCGCGGAGAAGGGCGACGCGGAGAAGCTCCACGCCCGAGCCAGCCAGGGCTACGCGGTGCCCTTCGTCGAGACGCGGCACGTCGACGACGCGGGGAGTGTGCTCCCGCGCGACGGGGCGACCTTCGGGGAGCTCGAGGTGCGCGGCCCCTGGGTGGCGGCGAGCTACTTCAGCGACGACGGCGCCGACCGGTGGACGAGCGACGGGTGGTTCAAGACCGGCGACGTGGTGACCCTCGACGGCGAGGGCTACGTGCGCATCACCGACCGCGCGAAGGACGTGATCAAATCGGGCGGGGAGTGGATCAGCAGCGTGGCGCTGGAGAACGCGCTGATGAGCCACCCCGCGGTGCTCGAGGCCGCCGTGTTCGCGGCGCGCCACGAGAGGTGGGACGAGCGCCCCGTCGCGGCGGTGGCCTTCAAGCCCGGGCAGAGCGCGACCCCCGATGAGCTCACCGCGCACATCGAGGGGCGCTTCGCGAAGTTCTGGCTGCCCGACGCCTACGTGGTCGTCGAGCAGGTGCCGCGCACGTCGACGGGGAAGTTCCTGAAGTCGAAGCTCCGCGAGGCGCACGGAGACATCTTGATGAAGTGACGCTCGCTCAGCCCTTGAGCAGCTTGAAGGCGTGGCCCCACTGGCCGTGGAGGAAGCCCCGCGCGCACCAGAGCTGGCACAGCGGCTCGATCGCGCGAGCGCCCTCGACTCCGCCGACGTCCTCGGCCTCCCAGCCGAAGTCCTCGAGCACCGAGGCCACCGTCGCCTTCGCCGCGGCGTCGTCGCCCGCGATGAACATGGTCGGGCGCCCGCTCGCGTAGCTCGGGTTCACCATCGCCGCGTTGCCTACCTGCGAGAAGCACTTCACGAAGCGCGCGTCGGGCGCCGCCTTCTGCAGCCGCTCCATCAGCGACTCGTTGGGCCCCGTGAAGTACGGGAGCATGCCCTTCACCGGCGGGCCCGCGATGGGGTTGTTGGTGTCGATCACGACCTTGCCCGCGAGGTGATGCGCGAGGCCCTTCACCAGCCCCTCGGCGACGTGGCCCGTCACCGCCACCACGATGATCTCTCCGAACTCCGCGACGACGTCGAAGCTCCCCTCGACGATGCCGTGCTCCGCCGACCACTCCGCGAGCTTCGACCCTTCGCGGCTGCCGATGCGCACGTCGTGGCCGTGCTTCTTGAAGCCCCGCGCGAGCGCCTTGCCCACGTCGCCCGTGCCGAGAACGCCTACCTTCGCCATGACCAGCTCTCTTTCTCTACGCGCTCGCCCCGCAGGACGCGCACAGCCTCGACCCCGCGGCCATCGCCGCGCCGCAGTAGCCGCAGCGCGCCTCGGAGGGCGCCCGCGGGCTCGCCTTCGCCGCGCCGTCGTGCGAGGGCGGCGTCGCCATCATCTGCCCCACCGCCGAGGCCACCGCGCCGAGCACCCCGAGGAGGTCGTTGCCCTCCCGCGGCTGCGACGCGTCGAGCGCCTGGAGCTTCGCGTGGTCACCCGAGGCCTGGTACGAGGCCCGGAGGTACTGCCTCGCGTCGGCGTGCGCGGGCGCCGCGGCGAGGAGCTTCTCCGCGGCGGCCACCGCGCGCCGCTCGTCGTGGAGCTTCACCCTGCAGAGCGTGACGAGGTGCTCGTAGGTGTAGGCCCGCTCCTCGTCGGTGCCCACGCGCGCGCCGCGCTCTTCGAGGAGGCGAGCGGCGTCGGCCCAGCGCCCTTCGGTCTCGGCCTGCACGATGCGTCGGTCGTGCGCCGCGAGGTCGAGGGCGGGTGAGGGAGACGACACCGCGCGGGCGCGGGAGGCGCGGCCGCCGAAGACCGGGGCGTCGCGGAGGGCCGAGGCGCCGCGGAGCTCGGGGGTCTGGTCGAAGCCTCCGCGGCGGACCTCGCGCTTGAGCCGATCGAAGACCTGCGACCAGCTCGCGTCGGGGGCCTCACGCACGGCGGTGAGGAGCGCGTGGGTGAAGGCGCCCGCGTAGCGCCCGTCGAACTTCGCGTCGGCGGCGGTCTCGTCGTCGCGGCACGCGCCGAGGGTGAGCGCGTCGACGGCGGGCGTCGGCGAGGCCGCGCGACGCGGCGCGCCCTTCGAGAGGATGCGTTGCGGTGACGCGGGCGCGCGGGAGGCGTAGCCCCTCGGGCGCGGGAGGTACTTGCCGGTGACGTCGGTGACGCCGGGGCGGTAGCCCGTGGGCGCGAGGGGGCGGCGCACGCCGCGGGAGCGCGGGACGTCGGCGTCGCGCACGAGGTCGTTCATGGTGCCGGAGTGGCAGGCGTCCCAGAGCGAGGCGAGGACGGCGCCGCGGGGGAGGCGGGCGATGTGCCGTGCGATCTCGTCGTCGACGAGGATCGAGCGGTCCCAGTCGTGGTCGTGGGCGATGAGCACCTCGTCCTCGTCGTCGGCCTCGTCGCGGTCGGCGTCGGGGATGTGCGACCCGTGGGTGCTCGCGAAGAGCACGAGCTGGTCCCCCGGGCGGGCGCTCGCGACGAGCCAGTCGAGGCTGTCGAGGAGCGAGGCCTTGGTGGCCTGGTCGTCGAGGAGCAGGCGGAGCTCGTCGCGGCCGAAGCCGTACTGGTCCGCGAGCAGGTCGGCGACGTCGCGGGCGTCGTTGACGCAGCCGTTGAGCCGCGGAGTGTCGCGGTCGCGAAAGCGGTTGATGCCGATGCAGAGCGCGCGTCGGGCCATGGCGGGGGCGTCCTTGGAG
>JAEYZO010000212.1 GCA_023428035.1 Pseudomonadota bacterium
GCCGAGAGGCTCATCATGGGGAGGGGGCGGGCGTAGCCGACGCTGCCCACGCGGCGTGGCCACGCCGCGTGCCCAAAGCCCTTGCCCCTGGTGATCTCTCCGGTGTAGACGGCGCGCGCGACCCGTAGCGACCACTCAACGGAGAGACACCGATGGCCATCGAGACCACCTTCGCGATCATCAAGCCCGACTCCCTGGAGCGCGGCAACGCCGGCGCCATCCTCGCCCACATCGAGAAGTCGGGCTTCAAGGTCCGGGGCATGAAGCGGATCCACCTCACCAAGGCGCAGGCCGAGGGCTTCTACGCCGAGCACAGCGCCCGCGGCTTCTTCGGCGAGCTCACCGCCTTCATGTCGCGCGGCCCCGTGGTCGTGCTCGCGCTCGAGGCCGAGGGCGCCATCGCGAAGTGGCGCGCCACCATGGGCGCGACCGACCGGGCCGAGGCCGCCGACGGCACCATCCGCAAGCTCTACGGCGCCTCGAAGGGCGAGAACGCGACGCACGGCTCCGACAGCCCCGCCTCGGCCGCCCGCGAGGTCGCGTTCTTCTTCGCCGGCTACGAGCTGCTCTGATCGCACCGCCCCCCGTTGCGCCGCGGCGCGGGTGCGGCTACCCCCGCGGCGCATGAACATCACCACCGACACCACGGCCCTCGTCACCGGCGCCAACGGCGGCCTCGGCGCGGCCATCGCGCGCTCGCTCCACAAGGCAGGAGCCAGGGTCATCCTCTCGGCGCGCCGCGCCGAGGCGATCGAACCGCTCGCGAAGGAGCTCGGCGCCGAGGTCATCCTCGCCGACCTCTCGAGGCGCGACGCGCTCGACAAGCTCCACGAGGCCGCGGGGGAGGCCGACCTCGCGGTGCTCAACGCGGCGCTCCCCTGCACGGGGCCCGTGATCGAGCTCTCGCTGGAGCAGATCGACCGGATGCTCGACGTGAACCTGCGCGCGGTGGTGCACTCCGCGCGGGTGCTGGGCGAGGGGATGGCCCGCCGTCGGCGCGGTCACATCGTCTTCATCTCCTCGATCTCGGGCAAGGTCGCGTCGGGGGGGCAGGCCCTCTACAACTGCACCAAGTTCGGGATGCGGGGCTTCGCCTACGCGCTGCGCGAGGACCTCGCGCCGCACGGGGTGGGGGTGAGCACGGTGTTCCCGGGCTTCATCCGCGACGCGGGGATGTTCGCCAACACCAAGGTCACGCTCCCCAGGGGCGCGGGCACGCGCAGCCCGGAGGACGTCGCGAAGGCCGTGATGCGCGCGGTGAAGACCAACCCCGCGGAGATCGACGTGGCGGCCTTCGAGCAGGTCTTCGGCGGCTACGCCTTCGGGGTGGCTCCGGGCCTCGTGAGCTGGATCATGCGCAAGACCGGGGGCGAAGAGGTCGCCGGCCGGATCATCGAGGCGCAGAAGCACAAGCGCTAGCTCAGCCGGGGGGAGCAGCGGGAGCCTCACGGTGACGCGCGCGAATCAGCCTGGCCTGGGCGCGCTCGGGCTCGACGCGAGCCCATCGCGACGGCGACCCTCCCGAGCTCCTCGCCGCGCTCGAGGGCCGCTTCGCCGACGCCCTTGAGGTAGGCGGCGAGGGCCGAGCGGTACTGAGTACGGCCCCGGCGCCGGGGTGACAGGTCAGCCCGAGCCTTCGGTCGCCTTGTCCCGCTCCTCGAAGCGGTCGAGCAGCGTGGCGACGGTCATGTCGCTCAGCACGTTCGTGCACGCCCGGCCCCGTCCCACGATCCAGTCCACGGGTAACAGGAACGGCACCACCGCGGCCACCGTCGCGTCGGGGATGCCCGCCGCGCCCAGCACCAGCGGGAGCGTGATGAGCCCCGCCTCGGGCACCCCCGCGATGCCCACCCCGGCCATCACCGACGAGAGGGCCACGGTCACCTGCTGCCCCGCCGTGAGCTCGACCCCCATCGCCTGCGCGATGAACACCGCCGCCCCCGCCTCGTAGAGGATGATCCCGTCGTGGTTGAGGTTGGTGCCCACGCAGGCCGCGAGCCGCGCGTTGCCCGCCGAGACCTTCAGGTTCTCGTGCAGGCACTTCAGCGTCACGGGGAGCGTCGCGAGGCTCGACCCGCACGACAGCGCCGTGAGCGCCGCGTCGGCCGCGCCCGCGAAGAACTCCCGCGGTGACCTCCGCGCCACCACCGCGATGAGCAGCCCGTACCAGACCACGGCCTGCATGAAGAGCCCGAGCATCACCGTGAGGAGGAAGGGCGCGAGCGCCGCGAAGACCCCCACCCCGGTGCGGGCGACCACCTTCGCCACCACGCCGAAGACCGCGAAGGGCACGGCCTGCACGACCCCGTGGAGCACCGTCGCGAAGAGCGAGAGCCCCCCCGCGGCGAGGCGCTCCCAGGTCGCGAGGGCCTCGGCGTGCTCGGGGTCGGCGCGGGACTTCAACAGCCGCAGCGCCACGCCCAGGGCCACGGCGATGAGCACCACGCCGATCACGTTGTTGCGCGCGAAGGGCTCGACGAGGCTCTCGGGGAGCATGTGCGAGACGTTCGACAGGGGGTCGAGCGTGGGCGCCGCGCCCTGGCGCGTCGCGGTCGCGGGCGCGGGCGCGTGGAGGATGTCGGTGAGGTGCCCGCGCCAGGTGCTCCCGAGGTGCAGGGCGCGGGCGATGCCGAGGCCGATGCACACCGCGACCACGGCGTTCATGGTGGAGAGCGCGAGGAGCCGCGCGGCCTGCCTGCCTCGGATGTGCGTGCGCGCGAAGGCGTCGATCACCGCGAAGAGGATCAGGGGCGGGGCGAGGGCCTTGAGCGCGCGGATCACCAGCATCCCGAGGTCGCCGAGGGGCTCGACCCGCCGGCCGAAGACCGCGGCGGCGGCGACCCCCAGCGCTACGGCCACCACGATGCGGACCCACAGCGGAACGTGGCGCCTCCCCGGCGCGGCGGCGGCTTCACCCATCACCGCGACGATACGCGAGCGGGGCGACGGCCGCGCTTGACCCGCGCGCCGCTGGTCGATGACCCTCGCGGGCCGATGCTTCGCACTCGCGCCTGCGCCCTGAGCCTCGGCCTCGCCCTCGCCGCCGGGTGCACCGAAGACCCGCCCGCCATGACCGCCGACGCGGCCACGAACGACCTCGGCGCTGATGCCTCTGACGCGGCGGTCACCGACGCCGCGGTGGAGACCGACGCTGGCGCGGTGGGCGCCCCCGACGCGGGCCCGCTGGAGTCGCTCCCCGAGGGGGACTGCGACCCCCTCGACGAGGGCGCCTGCTCGCTCCCCTGGCCCTCGAACCTCTACCTCCGCGCCGACCGCTCGCGGCCCACGGGTTACGCCCTCACCTTCGGCGCGACCTCGCTGCCCGCGAACGTCGGCGGAGACCACATCGACCCGCGGGGCTTTCGCCGCCTCGACGGCTACGGGCTCGGCACGGCGGCCATCGCGCTCTTCCCCAACCTCGACGCGAGCGCCCTCGCCGACGAGACGCGCCCCGAGCGCTCGATGGCCGACGACTCCGCGACGCTCCTCTATGAGGTCGACGGGAGCGCCCTCCGTCGCGTCCCGCACTTCGTCGACCTCGACGCGCAGGAGCGCGACCCCGCGAGGCGGGCGCTGTTCCTCCGGCCGCTGGTGATCCTAAAGGAGAACACCCGCTACGTGGTGGCCTTCAGGAACCTCCGCACCACCGCGGGCCAGGCGATCGCGCCCTCGGCGGCCTTCGCCCGGTTGCGCGACGGGAGCACCGCGGGTGACGCGGCGCTAGGCCCGAGGCAGGCGCGCTTCGACGAGGTGTTTCGCCTGCTCGAAGGGGCCGGCGTGCAGCGGTCGACGCTCACCCTCGCGTGGGATTTCAACACCGCGTCGAGCGAGGCGCTCCACGGGCGCCTCCTCGCGATGCGCGACGACGCGCTCCAGAGGGTGGGCCCCTCGGGGCCAGAGCTGCGGCCCGACGACGTGCGGTACTTCACCCGAGGGCCGAACGACGCGGGGCTCCCCACCGACGAGCAGATCGCGATCGAGGTGTCGGGCACCATCACCGTGCCCCACTACATGCGCCCGCGGATGCTGGGCTCGCTGCGCGGGTGGGAGATGAACTACGGCGCGGACGGGCGCCCCGCGGCGACGGGCACCCGCGAGGCGCGCTTCTGGATACGGATCCCGCACTCGGCCCTGAGCGGTGAGCCGCACGGGCTGGTGATGTACGGGCACGGGCTCCTCGGGTCGGCGGAGGAGGTGCGCGCTGGCTACAACGGCCAGATCGGCAACGACCACCGGCTGATCTTCTTCGCGGCGAACCTCACGGGCTTCTACGAAGAGGACCTGGGCTCGGTGCTCGCGACGCTGCGCGACGGGACGAACTTTCAGTACGTGGTGGATCGCCAGCACCAGGGGCTGGTGGAGTGGGTGCTCCTCGCGCGGGCGGTGCGCGAGCGGCTGGGCTCGCTGCCCGAGGTGATGTCGCGCGGGGTGCGGGTGAACCGCGACGAGCTGTTCTACTCGGGCATCTCGCAGGGCGGGATCTACGGCGGCACGATCATGGCGATCGACCCCGACATCACCTACGGCCACCTGGGCGTACCGGGGAACAACTACGCCACGCTCCTGCACCGCTCGACGGACTTTCGCGGCTACCTCGAGGGCGTGCGCCGCGCGTACCCCTCGACCGTCGACCAGGCCATCATGCTCGGCGCCGTACAGCTCCAGTGGGACTCGGTCGACCCGGTGAGCTACCTGCGCCACGTCGAGGCCGAGCCCTTCGCGGGGATGACCCCCCACCACGTGCTGCTCGCGCCCGCCAAGGGAGACCACCAGGTAGCGGTCTTCACCAACGAGATCGCCGCCCGCTCGGGCATCGGGATCGCGTTGATGCAGAACTACGACGACGAGCGCAGCCCCTTCGGGATCACCCCGACGCCGTACCCGCACCGGGGCTCGGGCGTGGTGCTCTACGACTACGGCAACCAGTGGCCGCCGCCGGGCAACCGCGCGCCGGACGACAGCATCGGCCCCGACCCGCACGGCCGCCCGAGGCGGGAGCCGTGGCACCAGCGGCAGATGGTGACCTTCTTCCGCACGGGAGAGATCATCGACGTGTGCGGGGGAGACGGTTGCCACCCCGACTGATCGCTCGCGAAGCCAAGCATCACCCGTGACCGCCCCGGGCGGTCAGAGAGGACGCATCGAAGCACCATGAAGACCCTCCTCGTCGTGACCGCCCTGGCGGCGCTCAACTCCTTCGGCCCCTGCTCGCGCAACAGCGACGAGGAGTCGGACAACAACAGCAACAACAACGCGGCCGACACGAGCGTCCCCACCACGGTGCAGGCGCCCCCGCCGCCGATGGCCCCGCCGCCCGACGTGCCCCCGCCGTCGCCGGTCGACCCCGACGCGATGGTGCCGCCCGGGCCCAACGCGATCGCCCCGGGCAACG
>JAEYZO010000238.1 GCA_023428035.1 Pseudomonadota bacterium
GCTCCCGAGCGGGCCGTGGCCCGAGCCCGTCGACGCGGCCCTCGTCGCTCCGCTCCGCGTCGCCGCCGCGGGAGAGGTCACGGGCTTCTTGATCCTCGGCGCGAGCCCGCGTCGCGCGATCGACGACGAGTACCGGCTCTTCGCCGAGCGCGCCGCGGCCCACGTCTCGACCGCCCTCGCGAGCGCCGTCGCCTACGAGGTCGAGCGCCGCCGCGCCGAGGCCCTCGCCGCCATCGACCGCGCCAAGACCGAGTTCTTCTCGAACGTCAGCCACGAGTTCCGCACGCCCCTGACGCTCCTCCTCGGGCCCATCGAAGACGCGCTCTCCTCGGGGTCGGGCTCCCTCTCCGGGTCGGACCTGCAGACCGTGCACCGCAACGCGCAGCGGCTCCTGCGGCTGGTGAACTCCCTCCTCGATTTCTCACGCATCGAGGCCGGGCGCGCGCGCGCCTCCTACGCTCCGACGGAGCTCTCGACGCTCACGGCCGACCTCGCGAGCGCGTTCCGCGCGGCGGTCGAGAAGGCGGGGCTCAGCCTCACCGTCGACTGCCCGCCCTTGCGAGAGCCGGTCTACGTCGACGCGTCGATGTGGGAGAAGGTCGTGCTGAACCTCCTCTCGAACGCGTTCAAGTTCACCTTCGAGGGGGGGATCACCGTCTCTCTGCGCGAGGTCGACGGGCGCGTGAGGCTCCGCGTCACCGACACGGGCAGCGGCATCCCCGCGCACGCGCTGCCGCATTTGTTCGAGCGCTTTCACCGCGTCGAGGGGGCGCGCTCGAGGAGCTTCGAGGGCTCGGGCATCGGCCTCGCCCTCGTGCACGAGCTGGTGCGGCTGCACGGCGGGACCATCAAGGTCGAGAGCGAGCTCGACCGCGGCACCGCCGTCACCGTGTCGCTCCCCTTCGGCGCGGCGCACCTCCCGTCGGAGCAGGTCGCCGGGTCGCGCGCCCCCGGGGCCGCGGGCGCGCTGCCCTTCGTCGAAGAGGCGCTGCGCTGGCTCCCGGGGCCTCCCGCCGAGGTGACCCCCGCGGACCTGCCTCCGCCCGCGGCGGGGCCCACGGGGGAGCGCCCGAGGGTGCTGCTCGCCGACGACAACGCCGACATGAGGGACTACCTCCGTCGGCTGCTCGACCCGCGCTTCGAGGTCGAGGCCGTGACCGACGGCGAGGCGGCGCTCGCGGCGGCGCGGGCCCGCCCGCCGGAGCTGGTGCTCAGCGACGTGATGATGCCGAGGCTCGACGGCTTCGGCCTCCTGCGCGCGCTCCGCGCGGACCCTGCGCTGCGGGGCGTGCCGGTGATCCTGCTCTCGGCCCGCGCGGGCGACGAGGCGAGGGTCGAGGGCATCGAGGTGGGCGCCGACGACTACCTCGTGAAGCCCTTCTCCGCGCGGGAGCTCCTCGCGCGGGTGTCGCTCCACCTGGAGCTGGCGCGCGCCCGCGCGGAGGTGGAGCGGCAGCGGCGCACGCTGCACGGGGTCTTCGCGCAGGCCCCCGTGGCGATCGCGGCGTGGCGCGGGCCGACCCACGTCTTCGTGCTCGCCAACCCCCGCTACGAGGAGATGTTCGGCCGGCGTGACCCGGTGGGCAGGGCGCTGCGGGAGGTGTTCCCCGAGCCCGAGGTGGAGCGCGCGGGGGTGTGGGAGGTCTTCGACCGCGTCTACGCCACGGGCGAGGTCTACGAGGCGCCGGAGTTCGAGCTGCGGTGGGACCGCGACGGAGACGGCTCCCGGGCGAGGGGTGTGTTCGCGTTCACGCTCGCGCCGATGCGCGACGCGTCGGGCGCGGTCGAGGGCCTGCTGGCGGTCGCGGTCGACGTGACCGAG
Source organism: Pseudomonadota bacterium (assembly GCA_023428035.1). GTDB lineage: Bacteria > Myxococcota_A > Polyangia > Polyangiales > JAEYZO01. The sequence goes on from JAEYZO010000238.1 coordinate 1,823, forward strand.
CAGGTGCGCGCGCGGCAGGAGGTCGAGCGCCTCGCGGGGGAGCGGGCCGAGCTCCTCGATCGCGAGAAGCAGGCGCGCGCGGCGGCGGAGCGGGCGAACCGCTTGAAGGACGAGTTCCTGGCGACGATGAGCCACGAGCTGCGCACGCCCTTGAACGCGATCTTCGGCTGGGCCCGGATCCTCCGGTCGGAGGCTCTCCCGAAGGAGAAGCAGGCGAAGGCCCTGGAGACCATCGAGCGCAACGCGCGCGCGCAGGTGACGCTCATCGAGGACGTGCTCGACGTCTCGCGCATCGTGAGCGGAAAGCTCCGGCTCACGGTGGGCGTGGTGGATCTCAGCGCGGTGGTGCAGGCCGCGGTCGACACGGTCCGCCCCGCGGCGGAGGCCAAGGGCGTGCGGCTGCAGCTCCTGCTCGACCCCCACGCGGGGGTGACGATGGGCGACCCGAACCGGCTCCAGCAGGTGGTGTGGAACCTCCTCTCGAACGCGGTGAAGTTCACCCCCAAGGGGGGGCGGGTCCACGTGCGCTTGATGCGCGAGGAGAGCTCCGTCGAGGTGGTGGTGGCCGACACGGGGCAGGGGATCCCGGCGGAGTTCCTCCCTTACGTGTTCGAGAGGTTCCGTCAGGCCGACGCGACGATCACGCGCTCCCACGGCGGCCTCGGGCTCGGCCTGTCGATCGTGAAGCACCTGGTCGAGATGCACGGCGGGACCGTGCACGCCGAGAGCGAGGGCCTGGGGCGAGGGGCGACCTTCACGGTGCGCGTCCCGATCGCGCCGGTGCGCCGCTCGGAGATCCCGCCGTCGGTCGCGGCTTCGTCCGCGGGGGAGGAGCGGCCCTTCGCGTGCCCGCCTGGCCTGGCGGGGCTGCGGGTGCTGGTGGTCGACGACGAGCCCGACGCCCGCGAGCTGGTCGAGGCCATCTTGCGCGAGTGCGGGGTCGAGGTGAGCACCGCGGGCTCGGTCTCCGAGGCGCTCGCGCGCTTCGAGGTCGAGGCGCCCGACGTGCTGGTGAGCGACATCGGGATGCCCGGCGAAGACGGCTACGCGCTGATCCGCGCGGTGCGCGCTCTACCCCCGGAGAAGGGGGGCCGCGCGCCGGCCATCGCGCTCACGGCCTACGCGCGCACGGAGGACCGCACCCGCGCGCTGACGGAGGGCTTCAGCAACCACGTCGCGAAGCCCGTGGAGCCGCAGGAGCTGCTGGCGGTGATCGCCGCCGTCGCGGGCCGATTCACGCCGGACCCGGCGGCGCGGCGGCCGTGCACGCCCGGCGGCGGC
>JAEYZO010000219.1 GCA_023428035.1 Pseudomonadota bacterium
CCAGTCGATCATCGACGCGCCCGTGCGCGGCGCCGCCGACATCTGGGGCGACTACATCTACCTGGTGCACGTCAAGCGCGACAACGAGCGCCTCGCCGCCGAGAACGCCCGCCTGCGCGCCGAGGCCGCGCGCCACGCCGGCGAGCTCGCCGAGAACCGACGTCTCCGACGTCTGCACCAGCTCCGCGTCGAGACCCCCGCCGACCTCTTCGCCGCCGAGGTCATCGCCCGCGACACCTCCCCCTTCTTCCGGGTGACGCGCCTCGCGATCACCGCCGCCGACCGCTCGCGCCTGCGCACGGGGATGCCCGTGCTCACCTACGACGGCCTCGTGGGCCAGGTCTCGCGCACCTTCAGCGACTACGCCGACGTACTGCTGGTGGTCGACTCGCGCTCCGCCGTCGACGTGATGGTCGAGCGCAGCGGCGCCCGCGGCATCGTGCGCGGCACCGGCGAGCGAGACCGCTACTCGGGCCGGGTCGAGTACCTCCAGCGCACCGACGACGTGCGGGTGGGCGACGCGGTGGTGACCTCGGGGCTCGGGTGCCGCTTCCCCGCGGGGATCCTCGTGGGGCGCGTGGTCGACGTGACGCGCCGGGAGTTCGGGATCTACCAGGAGGTCGAGGTGGCGCCCGCGGTGAACTTCTCCCGCCTCAACGAGGTGCTGGTGATGGCCACCGAGAGCCCCGACCGACCGGGCTGCCGCCCCGGCGGCGCCGCGCCGCGCGCGCGGGGATCGCGGGGGTCTCGCTGATGCGCAACCTGGTGATGATCCTCGCGGGGGTCGCGCTTCTCATGGTGCAGGGCGTGATCGCGCTGCACCTGCCGTCGGAGCGCCTCGCGCCCGCGCTGGTGCTGCCGGTGGTGCTCTTCATGGCCGTGGGAGACTTCTCCCTCGCGCGCGGGGTCTCCCTCTCCTTCGTGCTGGGCTACCTCGCCGACGTCTTCTCCGGCGGCTCGATGGGCCTGTGGACCTTCACCCTGGTGTCGGTCTTCCTCCTGTCGCGCGTCGCTGGGCTGAAGCTCTTTCTTCATGGGGTGGTGTTCCAGGTCTTGATGACCTTCGTGGCCTCGATGGTCGCGGGGGTCGAGATGATGTCGCTGCTGCTGGTCTTCGACCGACGCCCGCTCAACGTGCTCGCGGCGCTGGGCGTCGTGGCCGCGCAGTCGGTCGCCACCGCGGCCTCGGCCCCCGCGGTCTTCGCCCTCGTGCGGAGGCTCCCCGTGGGCGCGAGCGCCGCCGAGGAGCTCGCGTGAGGCCACCGTGGAGCTGACCCCCAAGGCCGGCGTCGGCGAGATGCGCGAGCGCCTGCGCTGGATGGCGCTCGTCGCGTCGGTGGGCGTGCTGCTCCTCGTGGCGCGGCTCTTTCACGTGCAGGTCCTCGAGGCGAGCTACTGGTCGCGCCTCGCGGAGGAGAACGTCCTCCGGCGCATCGACATCCCCTCGACGCGCGGGGTGATCCGCGACTCGCGCGGGAGGGTCATCGCCACCAACCGCCCGAGCTACAACGTCTACGTCATCCCGGGGTACTTCCGCGGAGAGAACTTCCCCCGCCTCGCGGAGTACCTCGGCCTCAACCGCGACGAGCGCGACCGCCTCGAGGCCCGCATGCGCGGCGCCGAGGGCCCGCGTCGGTTCCACCACCTCCTCGCGCGCGCCGACATCGACCGCGAGGCCCTCGCCCTCATCGAGACGCACCGGGCGGACTTCCCCGGCGTGTCGGTGATCGCGTCGCCGGTGCGGCAGTACCCCTTCGGCGAGCTCGCCGCGCACGCCATCGGGTTCTTGAACGAGGTCAACGCCGACGACCTCCGCGAGTACGAGGGCAGGGACTACCGCGCGGGGGAGCGCATCGGCCGCTCGGGCATCGAGCGCGCGTGGGAGTCGATCCTCCGCGGTCGCCGCGGGTGGGTGCGGCTCGAGCGCGACGTGCGCGGCCTGCTCCTCTCGTCGCGGGACCTCTTCGACCAGCTCCGCCCCGACCGACGTCAAGAGCCCGTGCCGGGCCGAGACCTCGTGCTCACCCTCGACATGGAGCTCATGCGCGCGGTCGACCGGGCCTTCCGCGGCCGGCCCTCGGGGGGCGCGGCGGTGGTCGACGTGCGCACGGGGCGGGTGCTCGCGCTCTACTCCAAGCCCTCGATCGACCCGAACCTGATGACCCGCGGGATCCCCGCGCTGCTCTCTCGCGAGATCGACGAGAACCCCTACCGTCCGCGCATCGACAAGACCATCTACGAGAGCTACTTCCCGGGCTCGACCTTCAAGCCCTTCACCGCCCTCGCGGGCCTCGAGGCGCGGCTCATCGACTCGCGCACCCTCGCCAACTGCACGGGGCGTCACGTCCTCGGGCGGCGGGTGTTCCGCTGCAAGCACGTGCACGGGCCGACGGCGCTGCACCGCGCCCTGGTCGAGAGCTGCAACGTCTACTTCTACCAGCTCGCCGAGGCCGTCACGATGGACCGCATCGCGCAGATGGCCTTCGAGTTCGGCCTCGGGGCGCGCACCGGCATCGGCATCAACCAGGAGACCGCGGGCTTCATCCCGACCCGAGCGTGGTACGCGCAGCACTACCCCGGGCAGTGGCGCATCGGGCACACGCTCAACACCGCCATCGGGCAGGGCAACACCCGCGTCACGGTGCTCCAGCTCGCGCTCGCCTACGCCGCCCTCGCCAACGGCGGAGACCTCTTCGTCCCGCAGATCGTCGAGCGCGTCGAGGGCCCCGACGGGTCGGTGATCCAGACCTTCCCCCCGACCCTGCGGCGGCACGTCAACGTGACCTCGGCGCACCTCTCGATGGTCGACACGGCCCTCGCGGGGGTGGTGTCCGACCGCTTCGGCACCGCCCACGGCGCGCGGATCGCCGAGGTCAACGTCGCGGGCAAGACCGGCACCGCGCAGGTCTCTCGCATCGTGCGCGACCCGACCGACCCGCGGCGGGGGGTGACGGCCCTGCGCGACCACGCCTGGTTCGCGGGCTTCGCCCCGGCCGAGAACCCCGAGATCGCCGTCGTGGTCCTCGTCGAGCACGGAGGCTCCGGCGGCCACGAGGCCGCCCCCCTCGTCACCCAGATCGCCCGGGACTACTTCACCCGCATCCGGCCCGGCGCGCCGGTGCCCTCCGTCGCCGCCTCGCGCCGCGCCGCGGGAGGCCGCTGATGGCCCGCTCGCTCCAGACCCGCCTCCGAGACGGCTTCGACTGGCCGCTCTTCCTCCTCGTGTCGGTGATCGCGACCCTGGGCGTGGTGAACCTCTACTCCGCGACCAGCGCCCACACCGGCGTGCGCGGGGAGCTCTACATCCAGCAGATCTACTGGCTCGCGGTGGGCGCGGGCGCCGCGACGCTCATCGCGGCGATCGATTACCGCACCTACGAGCGCTACGCCTACGCGGCCTACGTCGGCTCGATCGTCGCGCTGATCCTGGTGTTCCTCCTGGGCAAGAGCATCCGGGGCACGCACCGCTGGATCCAGATCGGGAGCTTTCTCTTCCAGCCCAGCGAGTTCGTGAAGCTCACGCTCATGCTCGCGGTGTCTCGCTACATCCACCGCGTGAACCGCAGCGAGGTGTGGACGCTCCGCGAGCTCGCCGCCCCGGGCCTCCTCATCGCGCTCCCCCTCGGGCTCATCATGGCGCAGCCCGACCTGGGCACCGCGCTCATCGTGGGCCTCGTCTCGGTGAGCACCCTGGGGCTGGTGCGCATCGAGCGGCGCACCCTCGCGGGGCTGGTCACGGCCTTCGTGGTGGGCTCGACCGTGCTCTGGCGCTTCGGGCTGAAGGCCTACCAGAAGGAGCGGCTCACCTCGTTCCTGAGCGACACCGTCGACGTGCAGGGCTCCGGGTGGCAGGCCCACCAGAGCATGGTCGCCATCGGCTCCGGGGGATGGACGGGCCAGGGCTTTATGCGCTCGACGCAGAACCAGCAGCACTTCCTCCCCGACACGCACACCGACTTCCCCTTCCCGGTGTGGGCGCAGGAGCAGGGGCTCCTCGGGGCCTCGGTGGTGCTGGTGCTCTACCTCCTCTTGATCCTGTGGGGGCTGCGCGTGGCCTCGCAGGCCCGCGACCGCTTCGGCGCCGCGGTGGCCACGGGCGTCTCGGCCCTCTTCTTCTGGCAGGTGCTCTTCAACGTCGGGATGGTCACCCGCAGCCTCCCGGTGGTGGGCGTGACCCTGCCCTTCTTCTCCTACGGCGGCACGTCGGTGCTCACGGTGCTCCTCGGGGTAGGGCTCCTGATGAACGTCTCGATGCGCCGGCACTCCTGACCGCTCGCGCCCCTCGACAGACCGCTGGCGAGAAAGCGTCGCGACCCCCCGTTGGCCTCGCCAACGAAGAGGGGCATCCTTCGGTCCCAGCGCCATGAACACCAACGACCCCCTCCATGTACCGACGGTGAGCGGCGCGGGCCTCGCCACGGCGTCGCGCGCCCTCTACGGGCTGCTCGGCGTCCTCCTGGCGCCGCTCGTGGTGCAGCACGTCTTCGGCCCCCGCGCGCGCGCCGAGGCCTGGGCCCTCGCGGGGGTCTCGGCCCTCGCC
>JAEYZO010000247.1 GCA_023428035.1 Pseudomonadota bacterium
GCCACACCGAGAGGAGCTCCGCGCACTCGTCGACGGGGGCGCGCTCCACCGAGCGGCGCAGGGCCGAGACCAGCATCGCGTGGCCCGCGGCGAGGGGGTCCGCCGCGCGGGCGCTGGCCTCGGCGACCTCGCGGGAGCTCACTCTCCCTCGGCCCGGCGCTGCGGGCAGCACCTCGAAGGTCTCGCGCTCTCCGGGCACCGACGCGGGGGTCGCGGGCGGGAGCTCCACCGCGCGGGTTCGCATCACCTCCCGCGCCAGCACGATGGCCCTCGCGGCGCCGACCACCACGCCGGGCTGCGCCTCGCGGGCGCGCATCCACCCGTGCAGGGCGCGGGTGACGGGCAGCAGGTCCCTGGGCTCCAGCGAGAAGATCCGCTCGGCGTTGCGAGCGGTGGCCTCCAGCTCCTCAGAGAGCCGCTTGACGGCGGCGACGAGCTCCCTCACGCGGGTGCCGAGGGGCACGGTCACCCCGGCCCAGTCGATCCAACGGAGCAGCGCGGCCTCGCGCGCCGCGGGGTCTTCGACCGCGGAGAGCCCCGCCCAGAGCGTCACCGCGCGCTCGTCGTCGAGGTCCTCGGTCCACCGCAGGAGCACCGAGAGGCCGTCGGGGGCACCGCCCTCCTTCAACGGCGGCCGCGTCGACCAGCGCATCGCCTCGGGCGTGGTGACGTCCCCGCCGCCTCCGCCCCCACCTGGGGCCGACGCGCGGGGCTTCACCTGGGTCGGTTCCTCGGTGTCGATCTCGTCAGGCTGGCGCGGCACGGCAGCCGCGAGAGTGTAATCCACGCCCCGCGCGGCGCCCCCCACGATTCTTCCTCGCGGGGTCGCTGCGCCGGTCACTTCCCCGCGGCGGCGAGCCTCTCTTCGACCATGCGGTCGGCCACCACGGTGGTCGGGACGCCCTCGGCCTCGGCCCTGCGCGCGATCTCGAGCACGGTGTCGTACACCCGCAGGGTGCGCGCCCTCGCCGCCTCGGGGTCGTAGCCCGCGACCTCCTGGGCCACGTTGATGAGCCCGCCGGCGTTGATGGCGTAGTCCGGCGCGTAGAGGACCCCCCGGCGGCGCAGGGTGTCGGCGTGGCGAGGGTCGCTGAGCTGGTTGTTCGCCGCGCCGGCCACCACGGGGGCGGCGACCCGGGCGACGGTGTGCTCGTTGATGGCCGAGCCCAGGGCGCAGGGGGCGAGCACGTCGGCCTCGACGCCGAAGATGTCGTCGATGGGCACCACCCGCGCGCCGAAGGCCGCCCGTGCGCGCTCGGCCTTGGGGGGGTCGACGTCGGCCACGGTGAGCCGCGCGCCCTCGCGGTGGAGCTCCTCGCAGAGCTTCCACCCGACGTGACCGACGCCCTGCACGGCGACGTGCACGCCCTGGAGCGAGGCCCTGCCGAGCTTGAAGGCCACGCAGGCCTCGATGCCGCGGCGAACCCCCAGGGCGGTGAAGGGCGACGGGTCGCCGCTGCCACCGTGCGCGGGCGCGACGCCCGTGACCCAGCGGGTCTCGCCGCGCAGGACCTCCATGTCGTCGGGGGTCGTGCCCGAGTCCTCGGCGGTGACGTAGCGCCCGCCCAGCGAGTCGACGAAGCGCCCGAACGCGCGGAACAACGCCGCGCGGTCGAAGGGCTGCGAGGGGTAGAGGATCACCGACTTGCCCCCGCCGTGGTCGAGCCCCGCCAGGGCGGACTTATAGGTCATCGCGCGGGCGAGGCGCAGCGCGTCGGTGAAGGCGCTCGACTCGTCTTCGTAGGGGATGAACCGGCAGCCCCCGAGGGCGGGGCCGAGGCGGGTGTCGTGCAGGGCCACGATGGCCCGGAGACCCACCGCGGGGTCGCGGCGCACGTGCACCGAGCCGTAGCCGTAAGCGGTCATCCGGGCGAAGAGGTCCATGCGGGCGCGGAGGGTACCAGAGCGCCTCGCCCGAGGGACCCTCCGGCGCGCGAAGTCCACGACCGCGGCGCCATGAGCGGGAGCGAGCGGGGGCTGACGTACGGGCCCGCGCGACATCGAGGTCACCCCGCGATGGGCCCTCGCACCGACGGCTACTCCGTCACCGCCGCGGGCCCCGCGGCCTCGGGCCGCGCCTCGCGCATCGCCTTGTCGAGCGCGCGCTTCGCCACGCGCATCACCACCGCCACGAGGCCCACGGTCAACAGCACCAGGGCCACCGCGGGGCCCCAGGTGCGCGGGTCGCTGATCGGGCGCGTGTTGCGCTGCGAGATGAGCTCCGCGGCGTCGTGCACGAGCGATCCGAGGAGCACCTGCACCGCCGTCGCGGGGAGCATCCCGACGGCGGTCGCGAGCGCGAACTGCCAGGCCTTCAAGGGCGTCGCGCCGAGCGCGTAGGAGAGGAAGTTCTGCGGCATCAAGGGCGACAGCCGCAGGAGCGTCGTGATGCGCAGCCCGTCGGCGCGCACCACCGCGTCGATGAGCCTGAACCTCGGGTGCTCCCGCAGCGGCGCGGCCCAGCGCGCGCGAGAGAGCACCGCCCCAGCGGCGAAGGCCGTCGTCGCGCCGAGGGTGGCGGCGGGCAGCGCGGCGGCGAACCCGCGGCCCCAGCCCCACGCGAAGCCCGCGAGCCCCGACAGCAGGCCCATCGGCAGCGTGAGCACCGCCCCGACCACGTAGACCGCGGCGTAGACCCCCAGCGCCTCGGCGCCGCCCTGACGCAGGAAGTCAGCGAGCGCGATCAGCGACGCCCGCACGATTGGCACTTGCAGAGCGACGGGCGGTGCGGCGAGCATCGCCGCCACGGGCAACGCGCGGGCGACGGTGCGGAGGCGAGAGCGAGGCTTTTGCGTCGGTTCGGTCTTCACGCGGGCGTCTGGTGAGCGACAGGCGGAGTCGAGAGAGGTCATGCCACCAATGCGAAGCAGAATCGAGGGCAGGGTCGCGGTCGTGTCGGCGCTGGCGGCGCTGCTGGTGCCCGTCGGGGCGAGCGCGTACGGGGTCGAGATCCCAGAGAACGGCACGGTGGCCTTCGGGCGCGGCGGGGCCTTCATGACCCGCGCGAGCGACCCGTCGACGGTGATGCACAACGTCGCGGGCATCGTGGGCCTGCGGGGCTTTCAGTTCACCCTGGGGTCGAACCTCGGGTCGTTCTCGCACTGCTTTCAGCGCGGGGGCGTGAACGGGAACTCCTTCGAGGCCAACGCCGACGTGATCCCGAACACCATGGGTACGGTGTTCCAGACCGACCCGGGCACGGGCCTGCCGCGCTACGGGGGGCAGCCCTTCCCCGAGGTGTGCAAGGAGCCCGGCGTCTCGCTCGCGCCGATGATCATGGGCACCTACCGGATCAACCGCTACGTCGGCATCGGCTTCGGCATCACCGCGCCGAGCACCCAGGGCTCGGGGCAGAACTTCGCCGACCGGGTGACCCTCCCCGACGGCAACCTCGCCCCCTCGCCGGCGCGTCACCTCTTGTTCCGCAAGAGCCTGCTGGTGATCTACCCCACCGTCGCGGTGAGCGTGCAGCCGCACAGGATCTTCAGGGTGGGCCTCTCGGTGCAGCCCTCCTTCGGGAGCTTCGGCTTCGGGGTGACCGCCAACGCCGACCGCTCGAACCCGCAGTCGCCCGCGAGCGACACCCTCATCGACCTGAGCGCGCAGGCCTTCTTCCTCGCGGGGGCGCTGGGCGTGCAGGTGCTGCCGAACCGGTACCTCTCCTTCGCGGCGCAGGCGCACTACAACTTCCCGATCGACGCGTCGGGCACCGCGACGACGACCTTCAACACCTACGGAGCGGGCGCCTCGGGGCCCACGGCGCCGGTGCAGGGCGAGTTCACCATCAACTCGATGCGCATCAACCTCCCGTGGGACGTGCGGGTGGGCGCGCGCTTCTCGATGCCCCGCGCGGGGGCGCGGCACACGCAAGACGACGGCTCGGGCGAGTACGACCCGATGCGCGACGACCTCTTCGACGTCGAGGTGATGTACCGCTTCGAGCGCACGTCGATGCTGAGCACCACGGAGCTCACCAACACCGGCACCATCGCGGGCCCGAACATCCCCGCGCCGGCGAACATCGCGATCTCGTCGGCGCTCTCCGACGTGCACGAGTTCCGCCTCGGCGGCGACTGGAACATCCTCCCGAACCGCCTCGCGGCGCGGGTGGGCTTCTCCTACGCGACGGCGGGGGCCTCGCCGGAGCTGGCGCAGATCCACCTGCCCGCCTACGCGGGCGGGAGCGTGCACCTCGGCGGCACCTGGCGCATCAACCGCCACTGGGACCTCAACCTCGGCTTCGGTCACTTCATCTTCGCAGAGAACGACGCCCGCAGCGGCCGCCGCGCGCTGGTGGTGCCCTCGCCGCAGATCGACCCCAACGGCGCGGAGTGCAACCCCCCCGCGGGTCAACAGACCTGCGCCGTGAACCAGGGCGTCTACCGGGCCTCGTTCACCGCGGGCTCCATCAGCGTCACCGCCCGGTTCTGAGCGGCGATACCCCGCGGTGCCGAGCGCGAGGGCTGACCCGGTGTCTCCGCCCCTCAAGCGCAAGCGCCGCGGGTGGATCGTCTGGCTCCTCCTGCTCGTCGCCGCCGTCGCCGGTGGCGTGATCTGGAAGCGCACCCACCAACCCCCGGGCCTCGCCGTGCGCCTCTGGCGCGTGCGCCGCGGGAGCGTCCGCGACCTCGTCTCGTCGGTCTCCACCGGGCGCGTCGCGGCCGCGCGCGAGGCCCACCTCCGCGCGGAGATCGCGG
>JAEYZO010000258.1 GCA_023428035.1 Pseudomonadota bacterium
CTCGTACTTCGCGCGCGCGTCGGCGTGGCGGTCGAGGCGCGCGAGGGCGTCGGCCTCCATGCGGAGGATGTCGACGGTGAGCGCGGGGATCAGCGGCGCGAGGCCGTCGAGGAGGGTGAGCGCGCGGGCGTGGTCCCTGCGCTCGACGGCGACGCGCGCGCGGAGGTATCGGACCTCGCGGGTGCGCCGGGCGGCCTCGGGGAGGCGCTCGCAGAGGGCGTCGGCCTCGGCCCAGTCCTCGCGGCGCACCGCGGTCACCACCGCGTCCATCGTGGGGGTGACCGTGGGGACGTCCTCGGGCGTAGTGACGGAGGGCGCGTCGACGGAGGCGTCGACCACGGCGCGAGGGTTGCGCGCGTCGATGGTGCTGGTGCGAGGCGGCGCTCGCTGCCCGCTGCGGGGGCACGCCGAGAGCGCGCAGAGCGCGAGCAGGAGCGGGAGACTTCGGTGCATCGCGCGAGGTCGAAGGGGGTACCACACGCCGCGCGGCGGGGGGTACGGAGCGGTAGAGGGTGCGGTCACGCGCCGCGATAGCGTCGCGGCGAGGTCGCGTGATCCGCGGGGTCCGGCTGGAGAGCTACAAGGGGCACCGCGACACGACGATCCCCCGCGAGCGCTTCACGGTCCCGGTCGGCGCGAACGGCGTGGGGAAGTCGTCGGCGCTCCAGGCCGTCGACGACGTGGGCTCCCTCGCGACGCAGGGGACGCACCCGCCGTTGGGTCGAGCGGACGCCCTCACGCTTCGTCGCGGGTGGTGCTCCTCGACGACCTCGACCGGGGTCCGCACCCCGAGGCGCAGGCCGCGCTGGTAGAGGCGCTGCGGGCGGTCCTCGCGCAACGGCCCCGCGTGCAGATCATCGCTACGACGCACTCACCCGACCTCGTTCACTCCCACGACGACCGGACCCGTCCCGCGACTGACCTGGTTCAGTCCCGAGACCGCTCGGTCTCTACGGCGTGTCGTTCACGTCGTCGACGCGCCACACGCCGTCTTCGCGCACCAGATGGAGGTAGCGCCCGTCGGGCAGCCGCACCGACACCGTGCCCGGGACCTCGGGCACCTCGAGCGTGCCGGGCGACGCGGTGGCCTCGGCCAGCGCCGCGAGGTCGGCCTCGACCCCTCCGCGCGCTCGCGCCGAGAGCAGCGAGAGCAGCCCCGTGAGGTCGTGCCGCTCCAGCGCGCGGTGCAGCCGGCCCACCGCGGCGCGCACCCCCGCGCGCCCTCGCTGCGTCGCGGGAGAGCCCGGGCCCAGCATCGTGTCGCCCACGCGCCACCCCCCGCGCTCCTCCACCGTGAGCGCGTCGCCTGACGTGGACTGAAGCTCCACCACCGGGCCCTCGCCGCGTTCGAGCGCCGCCCGCAGCGCCGTCGCCAGCGCGCGCAGCTCGACCCCCTCGGCCTCGACCCTCCGCCGGAACACCTCAGCGCCCTCGGCCCTGCGCCCTCGCTCCGTGAGGAGAGCTCGCAGCGCTGTAGCGTCGCCCCGCTGCGCCGCCGTCGCGAGCGCGTCGAGGGTCGACCGCGGAGACGCGCCCCGCCCCGCGCAGCCCGCCCCGCTCAGCGCGACGAGTACTCCCAACCCCGCTCCGAACCGCCGCGCGACCGACACCGCCAGGGACGATGCCAGCCACGCCCCGCTCCACGCAACGCCCCGACGACCAGGGTGTTCACACCAGGTTGTGAAGGCTCGTTCACGGCCCCCGCTGCCCCCGAGCCTTCGCGTGGCGTCGCGGGTGTTCGACGCGGGTGCGCCGAGTGGCACGGATCTGTCATAACTCACGTCGGAATTCGCTCCGCACGGAGGCCCTGTCATGAGCCGACTGAACTTCAACTCCGCGATCAAGGCCGTGGCTCTCCTCGCCACCGCGACCTTCGCCGGCGCCGCTGGGTGCTCCAGCGACGCGTACTACTGCGACGCCAACGGCTGCTACTACTGCGACGGGGTGGGGTGTCGGGCGGTGACGCCTCCGACCCGCGCGACCTGCCTGGGTGACTACCAGTGCTCCGCGGGGCAGGTGTGCACCGACCTCGGCTGCGTGACCTCGTGCGTGAACGACGCCGACTGCTCTCAAGGCTGGGTCTGCCGCGGCGCAACCAGCGGCGCGCGGGGCCTCTGCGTGGCGCCCACCGAGCCCAACCCCACGCGCAACCCCGGCGCGTGCCGCTCCAACGCCGACTGCTCGGGCGGGGCGGTCTGCGTCGACGGCGCGTGCGCGCGGCCCTCGTGCGACCCGGCGACCACCACCTGCGCGTGCACCTCCGACGCGCAGTGCGGCGCGGGCCAGAGCTGCGTCTCGGGGCAGTGCACGGCGACCACGAACACCTGCCGCTTCAGCTCGCAGTGCGGCGCGGGCCGCGTGTGCGTGAACCAGGAGTGCCGCGCCGCGTGCAGCGCGACGAGCCCCTGCCCCTCGGGTCAGGCCTGCGAGTCGGGCGTGTGCGTCGACCGCCCGGCGGGCCAGTGCGTGCGCGACTCGGAGTGCGCGACGGGGCAGCGCTGCATCGACTCGACGTGCTTCCAGCGCTGCGCCGCGGCGAGCGACTGCGCGACGGGGACGTACTGCAACGACCAGGGCGTGTGCGCGCCCGACACGCGGCGGCGGCCGTTCTGCTCCAGCGACGGCGACTGCGCCATGGGCAGCGCCTGCCTCGACGGCCTGTGCCGCGTGCCCTGCACCGCGGTGGAGGCGTGCCTGCGCGTCGACGTGGCGTACCGCAACTGCCAGCCCATCGCGTACCTCAACACCACGCAGCGGTACTGCCAGACGAACAACGAGGTGAGCTCGAACTGCGCGCGGCAGAGCGACTGCGCCGCGGCGCAGAGCTGCGTCGACGGCGTCTGCCGCAACAACTGAGCGGCCTGAACGCAGGGTGAACCCACGAGGCCCCGTCGCGGTG
>JAEYZO010000295.1 GCA_023428035.1 Pseudomonadota bacterium
CGCCCACCCGCCCGCGCAGCCGCAAGAAGACCACGGTCCTCAAGGGAAGGTTCGACGTCGGCCGCGCGCTCGCGCCGGTCACTCGGAGGGTCTCGATCGGCCGCGCGCAGGCGCGGTCGCGGCAGAGCTCCACCACCGCGCCGTCGACGCCCGAGGGGAGCACCCAGCGCAGGGTCGGCCGAACGCTGCTGACATCGCCGAGCGAGAGCGGGCCGACCGGCCGCGGCGCGGGGATCATCGCGCACGCGCCGCCGATGACAGCTTGCCCGGCCGGGCACGTGGGTCGGTCCGCGGTGACGTCAGCCCGGTCCGCCGTCGCGTCGATCACGTCTCGGGCGACGTCGCTCACGTCCATCGCGTCGTTCGCGTCTCGCGCGTCGACGCCGACGTCCATCCCGTCGTTCGCGTCGCGGACGTCGTCGCCCGCGTCGGGCAGGTCGCTCGACGCGACGACGTCGTCCGTGTCGGCAGCGAGGTCCGTCGGCTCGCCGAGGTCCTCCGACGCGTCGATCGCTGGTGAGGCATGGTCCGCTCGCACGGTGTTGAAGCCGTCGAGGGGCACGCATCCCAGGGCGGTCGTGAGCAGCGCGAGCGCGCGGGCGCGATCCCCAGCGCGCCCCGCGGCGCCTGTCGATCCCTGGGCCACCGCGAGCATCTAACACGGTCTCGCGATGGCATGGGCGACGAAGCGTCGCCACGGCCTCGTCGCCGCCGGCGCCCTCACCCGAAGGTCGCGGCGAACTCCCTCGCGAAGTCCATCGGGTGCGGGCGGTCCTTCGGGTCCTGCGCCGTAGCCGCCCGCAGCAGCTTCTCCAGCCCCGCGGGGAGCTCCTTCACCCGCTCGGGGTCTTCGAGGGGGTCGCGCTTCATGTGCGCGATCACCCGCTCCTGCGTGGTGTTCAGCTCGTCGAAGAAGGCCCGGCCCGTCAGCGCGTTGTAGACGGTGCCCGCGAGCCCGTACACGTCGGCCCGGCCGTCGAGCTCCACCGGGTCGAGCACCTGCTCCGGCGCCATGTACCCGGGGGTGCCCGCGACGAACCTCCCCACCGCCTCGGGCGAAGCCTTTGACGCGCGCACCATCCCGAAGTCGATCAGCACCGTCGAGAGGGGGTGCGCCCTCGCCGGGTCGCGGTGCTTCTCCGGGTCGAAGACCTCGCCCTGCGGGAGCGGCAGTCTCAGCCACAGGTTCGCGGGCTTCACGTCGCGGTGCACCAGCCCCGCCGCGTGCAGCGCAGCGAGACCCGCGCAGGCGTCGAGCACCACCGAGCGCAGCTCGAACACGCTCATCCGACGCGCGCCGGAGTACGCCTTGAGGTCCGCGCCGATCAGGTACTCCAGCACCAGGTAGGGCACGCCCCCCGACACCCCGCGGTCGATGATGCTCGCGACGTTGGGGTGGTACAGCCCCGCGCGCGCGCTCGCTTCATCCACGAACGACCCGAGGATCGCCCCGCGCTCCTTGTCGTTGGCGTCGGCGAGGGCGTCGGCCTTCGGGATCTTCAACACGAACAGACGGTCGGCGCCGGGGCGACGCACCAGCCACACGGTCCCCACGCCGCCCTCACCGAGCGGGCGCACCAGCTCGTAGCCCTCGATCACCCGCGGCGCGGGCTTCTTCGGCGCGGGCGGCGGCGGGGGCGTGCGCTTCACCGCGGCGTCCACCGCGGCCTCCACCAGCGCGGCGGTCACCGGGCCGATGGCCTCGAACCACACCGCGAGGGGGGCCGTGTCGCGGTGACGGATCGACCTCGCCACCTGCGCCGCCACGCGCGGGCCGTTCTCCGACGCGAAGCCCCCGGGGGGCGGAGGGTGCAGCGCCTTCACCGGGTCGGCGAGCGCCGACGACAAGCGCTCCGCGGCGAGCGCGAGGTCCAGACACATCGCGTCGAGGTCGGCGCGAGGGCCCGCCGCGGCGTCGAAGCGGCCCAGCGACTCTCCCAGCGCGACGAGGGCCTGCGCGAGCTCGGTGCCCTGCGCGTGCAGCCCGATGAGGGCCTCGCGGGCGTCGCCCCAGTCTCGCTTCGCGCCGACAGACACCGCGGCGCGCAGGGCATCGGCGAGGGTCACCGCGCGCTCGATGGCCGCGACGTCGGCCATGGGGAGCGCCGCCGCGAGGGCCCGCAGCACCGCGGGGCGATCGATCACCAGCGCCCACCACGCGGCGAAGGGGCCGATCCACGGGAGGTCTTCGAGCTCTCCGAGGGAGGTCCCGCGGGTGGTGTCGACGAGGCGCCAGAGGAGCCCCGCGAGGGCGGCGCGCAGCCCCGGGGAGAGCGGGCGGGAGCCGTCGACGAGGCCGTCGACCTTGCGGAGCCAGCGGCACGAGCGGTGCGCGGTGCGGCCCCGGCGGGAGTCGTCGTCACAGGCGTCGAGGGCGTAGCTTCCGAGGCGGATCGCGAGCACCTCGAGGGAGGCGAGCGCGTCGGCGGTGAGGGTCTGCGCCTGGCGGTGGGCGGCCACCTCGTCGAGGAGGGTCTCCGGCGCCGAGGCGAAGCGCTCCCAGGTGGCGTCGAGGTCGGGCGCGCTCACGGGCGAGGCGTTGGGAGAGGTCGCCAGGAGGGGCTCCCAGAGCGCGAGGGCGAGGGAGCGCGCGAGGCCCTCGGC
>JAEYZO010000297.1 GCA_023428035.1 Pseudomonadota bacterium
ATCGCCCGACGGTCCGACACCACGTAGGTCAACACCGGCAGCGACGGGACCGTCGCGATGCGCGTCAACCGAATGGGCACGCACGGCGCCCGCCCCGCGTAGGTGAAGGCCAGCGGAGTCACCAGGAACGACGGCACCCCCTGCACCGAGCGCAGCCGCACCGCGAGGAAGAGCTTTCGCTCGCGCACGTACTCCGCGATGATCGGCTCGGCCTCCACCGGGGTGCGGTAGCGGTTGTCGTCGAGCCAGCGTCGCAGCGCCGCGGGGTCTTCGCTGCTCACCACGTCGTAGCGGTAGTTGCCCGTCTCGCCGCTCGCCCACACCCGCACCGCGTTGTCGCTCTCGGGCGCCGCCGCGCCCGTGAGGCTCGCTTCCGACGCGCCGCAGCCGAAGCCCCCGCCGCCGCTGCCCGACGAGAGCGGCGCGCGGTTGAAGAACAGGTACGTCGGCGCCGTGCTCTGGTCGAGGCCCATGAAGGTCGACGTGGGCTCCTCGTGGATGTCCCTCGGCATCGACTCCAGCGGCACCACCCACGCGAAGTCAGGGTCGTTGCCCTGCGCCTGGATCTGCACCACCGCCGTCGTGTCTCCCTCGCCCCGACGGATGAACAACACCCGCTCGGCGTTCTGCGTGATCGGAGAGTTCGAACAGAAGGTCCCACCGCACGCCCACGCCGGCGTGGGCGCCGCCGTGAGCGAGAGCGCGGTCGAGAGCGCGAAGGCCGCGAAGACAAAGCGTCGGTGCTGCATGGCGAAGTTCCTCCCAATGGACATCGGGTCTGCGCTCCCCACAGCAACCCGCGGGCCGCGCGCTGGCCGCCATCCTCTCGCGCTCTTCACGCGAACACACTCCCTCGTGGTGTGTCGCGAGGGCACGGTGTCACCGCCGGTCACGCGCACGTCAACGCGACGACGCGCCGCGTCGCGCCGCGTTTGACACGTCTTCTGCCCGGGTGATAGACGGCGCGCGGCTTCGTCGGCCCCCTCCCCGACGGAGAACGAGGCGGCGCGATGTTGAAGTCGATCTCCCTGTTCTCGGGCAACGCCAACCTCCACCTCGCCGCGGCCATCGCGCAGCACCTGGAGGTGCCCCTCGGGAGGGTGAAGGTCGGCCGCTTCTCCGACGGAGAGATCTCCGTCGAGATCGGCGAGAACGTGCGCGGTGTGGACGTGTACCTCGTGCAGAGCACCTGCACGCCGGTCAACGACTCGCTGATGGAGATGCTCATCATGGCCGACGCCCTGCGTCGGTCGAGCGCGGCCTCGATCACCGCGGTGATCCCCTACTTCGGCTACGCCCGGCAAGACCGCAAGGTGGCCGGCCGCACGCCCATCACCGCCAAGCTCGTCGCCGACCTCATCACCACAGCGCGCATCGACCGGGTGGTCACCATCGACCTGCACGCGGGGCAGATCCAGGGCTTCTTCAACATCCCCGTCGACAACCTCTACGCGATGCCGGTGCTCCTCGACGAGATCCGCGCGCTCAACCTCAAGGACGCGGTGATGGTCTCCCCCGACGCGGGCGGCGTCGAGCGCGCCAGGGCCTACGCCAAGCGCCTGAGCGCCAGCCTCGCCATCATCGACAAGCGCCGCGAGCGCGCCAACGTCTCCGAGGTCATGCACATCATCGGCGACGTGAAGGACCGCGACTGCGTCCTCCTCGACGACATGATCGACACCGCGGGCACGCTCACCAACGCCGCCAAGGCCCTCCACGAGGCCGGCGCGCGCAGCGTCTACGCGGCGGCCACCCACGCCGTGCTCTCGGGCCCCGCGGTCGCGCGCATCGTCGACTCGCCCCTCACCGAGGTGATCATCACCGACACCATCCCCCTGCGCGAAGAGGCCCGCGGCAACAAGAAGTTCCGCGTCGCCACCCTCGGCAAGCTCCTCGGCGAGACCGTGCGGCGCATCCACAACAGCGACTCGATCTCGTCGCTGTTCGTGTGACCCGCCGCCGCGTCTCCCACCTCTACGTCTACCCCGTGAAGTCCCTGCGCGGGGCCTCGCTCACGGAGGCCGCCGTGGGCCCGCGGGGGCTCCTCCACGACCGCGAGTGGATGGTCGTCGACGCCGACCGTCGCTTCGTCACCCAGCGCGAGGTGCACGCGCTCGCGCGGGTCTCCACCGCGCTCACCGACGTCTCGCTCACGCTCTCGCACCCGGAGCACGGCGCGGTCACCGTCGGTCGCGAGCGATGGAGCGACGGCCCCCGCGCCACGGTGCGCGTCTGGAACGACGACTGCCTCGCGGTCGACCAGGGCGACGAGGTGGCCGGGTGGCTCTCGTCGGTGATCTCCGCGCCGCTGCGCCTGGCGCGAATGGACGACTCTCACCGCCGCCCGTCGAAGCGCGTGCGCGAGGGAGAGTCGGTGACGGTGGGCTTCAGCGACGGCTACCCGCTGCTCTTCGCGACGCGGGAGTCGCTCGACGACCTGAACGCGCGCCTCGCGTCGCCGGTGGAGATGCTGCGCTTTCGACCGAACGTGGTGGTCGAGGGCTGCGCCGAGCCCTGGGAAGAGGACCGCTGGGGGGCGTTCACCATCGGCGCGGTGGGCTTCGAGGCGGTGAAGCCCTGCGTGCGCTGCGTGATCACCACCCTCGACCCGACGACGGGGGCGAGCACGGGCCGGGAGCCCCTCGCGACGCTCGCGAGGATGCCCAGGGGCGACGGCGCGGCCCTCTTCGGGATGAACGTGAACCACTACGGGCGAGGGGTGATCCGCGTGGGCGACGCGCTCGACGAGCTCACCTTGGGTGAGCCCGTGGCGCTCTAGAAGGTCGCGGCGCCGCGGCGCACGCGCGCGCGCCACACGCCGGGCTGGCCGACGTTGGTGGTGCTGCAGAGGTTGAGCACCGCGTTGGTGCCCGAGCCGGGGATCGGGATGAAGGGGAGGTTGTCGCCCGGGAGCACCCCCGCGACGGCGGGCGTGCCGCCCAGGCCGCCCACGCCGTCGGAGGCGTCGCCGGTCGTCCACTGGCACTGGCCGTAGCGGAACTCGATGTCCCAGTCTGCGGGGGTCGCGACCTCGCGCATCACCACCTGAAAGGTGTCGCGCGTCGCCACGCGCCGGTCGTAGTACCCGACCTCGTACCAGGTCGCCGCGACCACCCCGGGCTGCAGCGCGAAGCAGATCACGTTCTGCGAGGGAAAGCCCCCGAGCCGCGTATCGACGTCCGCCCACCACGGCGCGAGCACGGGCTGCGCGGAGCGCACCGCGTTGGTCGCGTCGAAGGCCGGCACCGGGTCGATGAAGCTCACCGTGCCGTTGGTGTTCACGTACATCTGCGTGAGGGTGCGCGTGCCGAGCTCCAGCCCTCGCGCGAAGGCGAAGCTCAAGGGGATGGGCCGCGCCGCGGGCATCGCGCCCACCGGGGGAGGGCCGGCCCACGCGTCCTCGTCGGTGGGGTGCAGGCACTGCTCGTCTGGGCCGAAGCCCGTGCTGCCGCCGAAGTTCCTGAGGATCACCGGCGCCGCGGCCTCGCACACCCCGGCCATGCACGCCCCCGTCGCGCAGCGGTTGTTGCACCGGCCGCAGTGCGTCGCGCTCACCGCGAGGTTGGCCTCGCAGCCGTTCGAGGTCGCGCCGTCGCAGTCGGCCCAGCCCGCCGCGCACGAGGCCACCACGCAGCGCCCCGCCATGCACACGCCGTTACCGTTCGCGGGCGCGCAGGCCGCGCCGCAGCGGCCGCAGTGGGCCTCGTCCGTCGCGAGGTCGCGGCAGGTCGCGCCGCACCGGGTGGTGCCCGAGGGGCAGGGCGTGTCGGGGGGCGTGACGGGCACGTCGGGCACGACCACCCCGCCGTCGAGCTGCGGGTCGACGCAGTTGCCGCGGAGGAGCGCGGGCGTCCAGTCGGGGAGCCACGGTCGGTCGATGGGCTCGCACCCGTCGGGGCCGCAGCTCGCGCGCCCCTCGCAGGCCGGCGCGTCGACGCACGAGGCCGCGAGGAACACCTCCAGCACCGTGCGGCGCCCCGGCGAGAAGCGCATGCGGTACTGCCGCTCGATCACCCGCGCGGGCCCCGCCCCCGTCGCGCGTAGCGAGCCGTAGACCTTCACCCGCAAGACCCGCGTGCTGTCGGCCTCCGTCGCCGCGAGCACCACCTCTCCCGGGAGGCCATAGCGGTCGGCCCTGAAGGTGCTGTCGAAGAGCGGGTCCGTCGGTGGGTCGGGGAGCACCTCGACGCGCACCGACTCCAGGCCGCCGCCCTCGCGGGTCGTGCAGACGTCCGAGTCGACGCGCACGACGATCTCCGTCGGCTCGGCCCCCGCGCACCCCAGCGCCGCGAGGAGAGGGAGCGCGAGGAGCGCGACGGAGCGCGACGGGGCCGTGGCCCTCACCCCCGGCCCCTCTCCCACGTAGTGCTCAGGATTGACCTCATCTGCTTGCGGTCTCCTTCGGCTCTTCGGCCCGCTTTCTCTCGGCTCTCGCGGCGGCTCGCCTCTTTCCGCGCAGGTAGTCCATCACGCGCGCCCAGCCTCGCGCGATGACGGTCGGTCCTGGTGGTCGGGTCTTGCTGCCCGCCCATCCGCCCAGGAACGCGAGCGCGACCACCACCTGCCAGAGCGAGGCCCGCCCGGTCTCGGGCACCACCTCGTCCTGCTGCATGTCGCGCACGGCCTCCAGCTGCTCCTCTGTGAACTCCTGCTCGGCCGGCGTCGTCGGCGATTGCACCGCGAGCAGCTGCCAGCGCAGCAGCGTCGCCGCCACCACCGCAAGGATCAGGTCCCAGCGCGCACGGTGATCGGCCGCGCGAAGCTGACCGCGCTCCACATCCGTACCCGCGCTCTTCCACGTCTGGTGAAAGCGCTCGATGCGCCAGCGCAGCGCGTACCCGCGGAGCACCTCGAACGCCAACTCCAGCGTCGACGCCTCGTAGGTCGTCAACAGCAGCCACTCCAGCGGGGCGCTCCCCGCGGGCACCTCGCTCACCTCGCGCGCGCACACCACCCAGAGCGTCGCGGGCGCGTGCTTCTTGGTCCGCTTGTCCTTGAGGTCCAGCGTCACCGGGCAGGCGCGCACCGACAGCGTCGCCACGCGGGCCGCGCGGCCGGGCCCCGAGGGCACCTCGAGCTCCATCTCCCCGAGGATCGGGGTGTCGGCCAACGCTTGCCGCAGGTAACGCGTGGGCGCATCGGACGCGCCGTCCGTCGGTTCCCACAGCCGTCGGTCCCACGCGGCGCGCACCGTGGTGTGCTCGTTGGCGCGTGGCTGCACCATGTCCAACAGCACCGGCCATGCGTCGGCGCCCCGGTCATGCAGGTAGTGGCGAACGACCTCGGGGCACACTCCGGAGAAGGTGCCGCGGACGAGCTCGCGCACGTCCAGCCACTTCTGCGTCTCCTTGTCCTCCACGGGCAAGGCTGCGCGTCGCGCGCGGCTCATCGCGGGGCCGCGCTGCCACATCTCCAAGGCCGCGATGCCCAGGGGGACGCCTTGCGGGTCCAGCACGAGCGCATCGTGCGCCAGGTCCCCGCGACCGGCGCGGTGGCCGCTGCCGACCCTTCCGGTGCCCTTGGTTCGCTTGCGATCGGTGACGCTGAGGCTCGTGCCGTCGGTGGGGATCCACACGAAGGGCAATCCGCGCGCCTTTCGCGCAGTCGCGATCGCCGCCGCCTCGCGCATGGCGTCCACGTCGACATGCTCGTTCTCCACGAAGTCGTAGGCGCCGTGCAGCTCCGCGAGATTGTCGAACACGCCTTGGATCGTACCCATCGGCTGGGTGAGCACTCGATCAGTCATCGACACCAGACGAGCCGTGCGCCGATGGTCCCCGAGCTGCGCGTGCCCGAACAACTCCCACCCCGCCGAGGAATCTGAAGGGAAATCTCTCATCGCGCTTGAGTTTCTCCTGCACACGGAGCTCTGGCGAGATGAGGTCAATCCTGAGC
>JAEYZO010000323.1 GCA_023428035.1 Pseudomonadota bacterium
CGCCCACGGTGGTCACGGTGGGCGGGATCGACGCGGGCGAGACCGAGGGGTGCACCGACGGCGGCACCGCGGCGGGGGCGAGCCCCGAGGCCGAGCGGGGGACCGGGGTGGGTCGGGTGTTCGTCGAGGGCGCCGCGGCGTAGCCCGGGCGAAAGCTCGTGGGGGTGAGCGCGCTCGCGCGGCGGGGCTGGAGCCGCATGGCGACGGAGAGGGCCGCGGCGGTGTCGACGAGGGCCTCGAACTGACGGGTGATCTCGTCGGGTTGCACGGGGCGGGCGAAGAAGGCGTCGGCGCCGACCTGCACGGCGGGGTGGTGCGTGGGGGCCGAACCCCCTCCGCCGACGCCGCCCAGGAGCAGCACGGGGGCGCCCGACGCCGGGCCCTGGGATTTTCTCAAGCGCGCGACCGCGGCGAGGACGCCCGCGAGGTCAGCGTCGGCGACCACCGCGACGGCCTGCTCGCTCTGCGCCGCGGCGTCGAGGGCCTCGGGCAGCGCGTGCACGACCTTGTAGCCCGTCGCCGCGACGGCCTCGACGAGGGGCGCGTCGGTCGCGGGGAGCGCAACGACGACGCGGCGCTGCTGTCGGGGCCGGACCTTCTCAGACACGCGCTCGAAGCTCCCGCAAGGGGTAACCGGTCGCCTCTCGGCGACGCACCCTCACTCTCGCCAAAGGCCTCAGGAAGACGATATCGTCGCCCCCCGCTGCACCGCAACAGAGCGACGTCAACGCGGCGGTCGGTGGAAGTTCTTCTATGTTCGAGGCTCCTGTCGCAGAACCGTTGCTCTCGGTGAGGGGCCTGGTCACGGAGTTCAAGACCGACCGGGGGCCGCTGCGGGCCGTCGACGAGGTGTCCTTCGACGTGAGGGCCGGCGAGACCGTAGCCCTCGTGGGCGAGTCGGGCTGCGGAAAGAGCGTGACCTCCCTGTCGATCCTGCGGCTGATCCAGGCGCCCGGGCGGGTGGTCTCGGGCCGCGTGACCTTCGGGGGCCGGGAGCTCCTCGACCTCTCGGAGCGAGAGATGCGCGCCGTCCGCGGCGGCCAGATCGGGATGATCTTCCAGGAGCCCATGAGCTCCCTGAACCCGGTCTATACGGTGGGCGACCAGATCGTCGAGGCGCTGCGGCTGCACTCCGACCGCTCCCGGGGCGCCGCCTGGGGCCGCGCCGTGGAGCTCCTCGGGATGGTGGGCATCCCCTCGCCCGCGGAGCGCGCCCGGGCCTACCCCCACCAGCTCTCGGGCGGCATGCGGCAGCGGGTGATGATCGCGATGGCCCTGTCGTGCGAGCCGCGGCTGCTGATCGCCGACGAGCCCACGACGGCCCTCGACGTGACCATCCAGGCTCAGATCCTCGAGCTCATCGCGTCGCTGAGGGACCGGCTCGGTATGGCCGTGGTGCTCATCACCCACGACCTCGGCGTGGTGGCCGAGTTCGCCGAGCGGGTGGTGGTGATGTACGCCGGCCGCGTGGTCGAGCGCGGCCCCGCGGAGGCGGTCTTCGCCGACCCGCGGCACCCGTACACCCGCGGGCTCCTGCGCTCGGTGCCCTCCTTCGGGCAGAACCTCGGCGCGAAGCGGCTGCCCACGATCCGAGGCGTGGTGCCCGACCTGCGCACGCTCCCGGGCGGGTGCCGCTTTCGCGACCGCTGCGACGACGCCTTCGAGCCCTGCGCGAAGGAGGAGCCGCCGCTCTACCGCGTGCCCGCGCCGGGCGAGCTCCGCGGCGAGCGGGCGACGGACGACGACGCGCGGGCGTCGCGCTGCTACCTGGAGGCGCGGTGACGGCGCTGATCGAGGCCCGAGGGCTGAGCACCTGGTTCGAGGCTCGGCGCGGGATGTTCTCTCCCCCCGCGGTGGTGAAGGCCGTCGACGGGGTGTCGCTCACGGTGAACGCGGGCGAGACCGTGGGCCTGGTGGGCGAGTCGGGCTGCGGCAAGAGCACCCTCGGTCGCACGCTCTTGCGCCTCGTCGAGCCCCGCGAGGGGTCGATCCTCTACGAGGGCGAAGACATCACGAGGCTGTCGTCGTCGCGGCTGCGCCCCTTGCGCCGACGGATGCAGATGATCTTTCAAGACCCCTACGCCTCGCTCAACCCGCGCATGCGCGTGAGGGACATCGTGGGCGAGGCGCTCGACATCCACGGCCTCGCGAAGAGCCGCCGCGATCGCGACGAGAAGGTCGAGGCCCTGCTCTCTCGCTGCGGGCTACGGCCGGACCAGGCCGACCGCTACCCGCACGAGTTCAGCGGCGGGCAGCGGCAGCGCGTGGGCATCGCGCGCGCCCTCGCGGTGGAGCCGCGCTTCATCGTGGCCGACGAGCCCATCTCGGCCCTCGACGTCTCGATCCAGGCGCAGATCGTGAACCTCCTGAAGGACCTTCAGGAGGAGCTGGGCCTCGCCTTCCTCTTCGTGTCGCACGACCTGAACATCGTGCGCTGGGTCTCGCGCCGCGTGGCGGTGATGTACCTCGGGCGCGTGGTCGAGGAGGCCGCCTCCGAGGACCTCTACGCCTCGCCGAAGCACCCCTACACCCGGGCCCTGTTGAGCGCGGTGCCGCAGGCCGACCCCGCGCGGCGCAGCGAGCGCGTCGCGCTGACGGGTGATGTCCCGAGCCCCCTCGCGCCGCCTCCGGGCTGCGCCTTTCACCCTCGCTGCCCCATCGCGGAGGAGGGCCTCTGCGACGTGAAGACCCCGGAGCTGCGACCGCTGGGCGTAGGCCGCAGCGCCGCGTGTCACCTCGCCGAGCCCGACGCGTAGAGCGCCGCGACCTCGCGGATGGTGAGCGGCGACGAGCCCTCGGCCTTGTTGTTCACCAGCACGTACGCGGGGATCGCGGCCTCGATGGCCTCGCGCGCGAGCTCGACCACCTCGGCGCGCATCACCGGGTCGGGGTCGACGAGGCGGTCGAAGGGCTTGAACGCCTCGCGCCGCTCCTCGTAGCGGGTGCCGGGTCGCAGAAGGAGACGCGCGACGACGAAGGGCCCGGCGGTGACGGGCACCATGCGACGCTGCTCGGCGATCGAGGGCATGGCCGTCCAGTAGTTGTAGACGTGGGCGACGCGGCGGCGGCGTAGGACGTCGACGTAGGCGTCGGTGACGAGGGCCGGGTCGCGGAGCTCGACCGCGAGGGGGATGTCGTCGGGCACGGTCTCGACGAGGGCGTCGAGGCGGCGCGCGAAGTCCCTCGGCGGCAGGCGCAGCGCGCGAGACACCGGCGGGAGCTCGAGGATCACCGCGCCGACGTGGCGCTCGAAGCGGGCCTCCCGGATGGGCGCGAGCACCTCGTCGGCGAAGCGCGAGGGCGAGAGGAAGTCCGGGTTGACCCTCGCGTCGGGGCCGCGCGAGAGGGCCATCGAGGTCACCGACGCGGGGGCCTTCATCAGGCACGGAAAGCCCTCGGGGAGCTGCTCGGCGTAGCGCGCGAGGTCCGCCGCCGGGATGGGGGCGTAGTACCCGCGGTCGACGCCGACGCAGCCGAGGAGCGGGTGCTGGGCGTACTCCCTCAGGCCCTCGTGGGCGAGCTCCGACTCGGTGTAGCGGTCGCTGTAGACGATGCCCTCCCACCCGGGGAAGGCCCAGGAGCTCGTACCGAAGCGCAGCCCCACGGGAAGCGCGTCGGCGACGCGTCGGGCGTCGGCGTAGACCTCGGCGAGGGGGTCTTCGGGGCGCGCGGGGGCGAAGAGGTCGAGCTGCGCGCGGGGCGTGTCGCGTCGGGCCATTGGTGCTCCGTGGGCGAGAGCGTCGCACCGGGGCGCGCGGGGCGCGAAGTTCGGGCACGATGGCGGGCGCGATGCGGTCCGTGGAGTCGCTGCGGGAGATGCTGAAGTCCGTCGACGACGCGGTGCGCGGCGACCGGCGGGTGAAGGTGCTCGCGGCGCTCGCGTGGCCGAGGGAGGTGGAGGAGCGCTTCTTCGCGAGCGGCTGCGACGCGGTGCCGAAGGTGACCTACGAGGTCGACCGCGAGGCCCTGGAGTCGCGCGCGAAGGACCTCGACGCGGTGCGCGACGGGATCGACGGCGACGACCCGGTGGCCGAGTGGCTGCGCTCGGTGGTGGGCTCGTACCGCGACGCCAACCTCATGCTCGCGGCGGTGGGCACGAAGCGGTTTCACAAGCGCTCGACGGCGCTCTACGGGAGCGCGTCGACGCGCTTTCACGGAGGGCTCACCAACGCCGAGCTCGCCGAGCACATCCTCGACCGGGTGAAGGTGCACGGGTGGGACGCCGACGCCGGGTCCGACCCGGAGCGCGTCGACGCCGAGGCCCTGGCGGACTCTCTGCGCGCGCGGGTCGCGAGGGAGCACCCGGGCATGAAGCTCGAGGTGGTGATCGACGACGGCCTCGCGGCGAAGGTGGTCGCGGGGCAGACGCGGGTGCGCGTGCGCCGAGGGGCGACCTTCGCGCCGGACGAGGCCGCGGGGCTGTACTTCCACGAGGTCGAGACGCACGCGCTGAGCGCGCAGAACGGGGCGGCGCAGAGGGCCGCGGGCTTCCTGCGGGGGGGCGGGCCGAGGAGCACCCGGGCGCAGGAGGGCCTCGCGGTCTACGCGGAGCTCCACCACAACGCGCTCTCGGTGGAGCGGCTGGAGCGCCTCGCGCGGCGGGTGAAGCTCGTCGCGATGGCCGAGGCGGGGGCGGACTTCGTGGAGCTCTTCCGCTACCTCACGGGGCTCGGCGAGGCCCCGAGGGACGCGTGGCTCGACACGCAGCGCGTGTGCCGCGGCGGGCTCGCGACGGGGGGCGCGCCCTACACGAAGGACGCGGCCTACCTCGCGGGCCTCCTCGACGTGCAGGCCTTCTTGTCGGCGGTGACCCGCGGAGGATTTCGAGACGAGATGGAGCTCCTGGTGTGCGGGCGCATCGCGCTCGACGACCTCCACGCGCTGGTGCTGCTGCAGCAGGCGGGCTTGATCGCGCGGCCGAGGTTCGTGCCCTCGTGGCTGCGGCGCTGGGAGACCCTGCTCGCGCGCTTCGCCTTCGTGTCCTTCGTGGCCGACGTCGACCTCGCGCCGACGCGGGAGCGCTACGCCGCGCTGGTGGCCGCGGCCTCGGCCGCGAGGGGGCCGTGAGCGAAAAGCGACGCGCATTTCTTCGAGACCCGAGAGACCTTCGCTAGGGTCACTCAGGTCAGGGCGGCGCCGAGGCCGCCGGGGCGAAGGAGGACCTCCCCCTCATCGTCACCGCGCTCGGCGACCCTCCGATGCCGCTGCCTCGTCGTCGCGCGCAACGCGACGGAGGCATCGGAAGCGCGCCTCGCCCGTCGAGGTCGCATCCGCCTCGCGAGCGATCGCGCGGCGGCGGGTCCAGAGGTCCCGACATCCCCTCTAGCGCCGCGACGCGAGGACCATCCCTCGCG
>JAEYZO010000403.1 GCA_023428035.1 Pseudomonadota bacterium
GGTGGGGGGCGCCAGGAGTCCGGGGCGCCGCCCCGGGGGGGTCAGCCCCAGCGAGGCGCGAGCACCCACCACCAGACGCCTGCGCCGACGAGCACCGCCACCGTCGCCGCGAAGTAGTGGCGCCCCGACAGGCCGGGAGCGCTGCAAGGCCGCACGTCAACCTCGTGACCGTCGAGCGGGTCGGGCGTCGGGCGAGAGGGCACGCGGCGATGCTACCGGAACGGGTCGCTCGGGCGCGGGGATGAACAGCGCGCGGTCTCCCTCACACATACCGCGACGGCTCCTCGTCGAGCGCGAGCCTAGCCGCGCCAGCTCGACGGGGACGCCGCCCGCCGACCCCTCTACAGCTCCGCTTCTTCCACGCCGCGCCCGACGCGCCCGCGGTGAACGTGGGCGTGCTCGCCGGCGGGACCTTCTCTCCAGTGTTCGCCGACACGGCGTTCCGCGACCTCGCGCAGCCCATGGGCGCCGAGATGAACACGCTCTGAGAGCGTGTTGATGCCGAATCGGTGTAAACACGCTCTGAGGGAGAGGGGAGCCTGAGGGTGCCATGATCGAGATCGAGTTCCTGGGCGGCGCGCGGACGGTGACGGGCTCGAAGCACCTGGTGCACACCTCGCGCGCGTCGGTGCTGCTGGAGTGCGGCCTCTTCCAGGGAAGGCGCCGCGACGCCTGGGCGCAGAACCACGAGCTGCCCATCGAGCACGAGTCCCTCGACGCGGTGGTGCTCTCGCACGCGCACATCGACCACTCCGGGGCGCTCCCGCTGCTCTACAAGCAGGGATACCGCGGCTCCATCTTCGCCACGCCCGCCACGCGCGACCTCTGCGTCCCGATGCTGATCGACGCGGCGATGATTCAGGAGGCCGACGCGCGGCACATCGACCGGCTCATCGAGCGCGACCGCGCGGACATCGAGCCCGCGCGGGTGCTGTACTCTCGCGACGACGCCGTGGGGGCGGTCGAGCTGATGACCACCGTGCCCTACCGGCGCCGGCAGGTGGTGGCGCCGGGCGTCACCTGCACCTTCCTCGACGCGGGCCACGTCCTCGGCAGCGCCATCGTGGTGCTCGACATCGAAGACGAGGGAGAGCGCACGCGCGTCGCCTTCACGGGCGACCTCGGGCGCCACCACCTGCCGATCCTGCGCGACCCGGAGGTGCCCGACGGGGCGCACTGCCTGATCATGGAGAGCACCTACGGCGACCGGCTGCACGCCCCCATCGAAGAGGCTGGCGACGCGCTCGCTGAGGTCATCGACCGCACCTCCAGACGCGGCGGCAAGGTGATCATCCCGTCGTTCGCGCTGGAGCGAGCCCAGGAGATCGTCTACGAGCTGAAGCTGCTCAAGGCGCGAGGCAGGCTCCCGAACGTCCCGGTCTACGTCGACTCGCCGCTCACGGTGAAGCTCACGGAGATCTTCAAGCAGCACCCCGACTGCTACGACCGGGAGACCTTCGACCTGCTGAACAGCGGCGACTCGCCCTTCGACTTCGAGGGGCTGCGCTACGTCTCGGACGTCGAGGAGTCCAAGGCCATCGACGCGAAGCCGGGCCCGGCGATCATCATCTCGGCGAGCGGGATGTGCGAGGGCGGGCGGGTGCTCCACCACCTGCGCGCGGCCATCGGCCGGCCCGAGAACACCGTGGTGATCGTAGGCTTCCAGGCCGAGCACACGCTGGGGCGGCGGCTGGTAGAGAAGCGCGACGAGGTGCGCATCTTCGGGCTGCCCTACCGTCGCCAGGCCGAGGTGGCGGTGCTCAACGGCTTCAGCGCGCACGCCGACCAGGCGGGGCTGCTCGACTTCGCAGAGAGCGTGCGGAGGCGGGGCAAGCTGCGGCGGGTGATCCTGGTGCACGGCGAGCCCGCGGCCCAGCGGGCGCTGCGCGAGCAGCTCGACGAGCGCGGCTTCCCTACGGTGGACGCCCCCTCGGCCGGGCAGCGCATCCGGCTGTAGCTCGGCGCGGAGGGCGGGGTTCTTGGCGTCTGAGAGCCCGGTGCCCTCGTGCCGTCCCCTGTCGTGGAGGGTGGTGATGTTGGTGGGGGGGCGCCGACTTCACCAACATCAGCCGGGCTCTCTGGCGTCAGAAGACGAAAGGGAAGTCGAGGAGCAGGATGCGGTAGTTGTCCGTGTCCATGGGCCCGCCGAGGGGGAGCCCGGCGGTGAAGTTGGCGCGCATCGCGTCGACGTCGCGCGACTCGCCGCGGACGCGGATGAGCTGCAGCGCCTTCATCGCGGCCTGCGCGGTGAAGCGGGGCGCGGCGCGTCGCGGCTCTTTGGACTCTCCGGAGAGTCCTTTGGGCGCGGGCGCTGAGGGCCGCGCTCCCGCCTCGCGGCCGGACCGGTTTCGACATACAAACGTCGCCCGATGCAGGGCCCCGAGGAGAGACGCCGGCGCCTCGCTGCCTTCGCGCTGGTCGTCGCCGGCACCGCGGCGGTCGCCGTACGCTTCGCCCTCGACCGCTCGCCCGGCACGCGCGCGGCGCTCGACGGCTTCCCCCTCGACGACGCGTGGATACACCTCGTGTACGCGCGCGCCCTCGCCGAGGGGCACGGCTTCGCCTACAACCCCGGCGAGGCCGAGGCGGGGTTCACGAGCCCGCTCTGGGCCGCGCTCCTCGCGACGTGCTTCTTGCTGAAGCCCGTGGTCCCGGCGCCGGTCGTCGCCATGGTGAAGACCCTCGGCGTCGCCCTCGGCGCCGTCACCGCCCTCCTCGCGGGCCGCCTCGCGCAGCGCCTCGCGGGGGGCGTCGCGGGGGTCATCGCCGCGGCCGTCGTGGTGCTCGACCCGTCGCTGGGCTTCGCGCGGCTGTCGGGCATGGAGGTCTCGCTCGCCACCGCCCTCGCCCTCGGGGCATGCCTCGCGATCGAGGCGAAGCGGCCCCTCGCGTGCGCGACGCTCGTCGGGCTGGCGACGGTGACCCGGCCCGAGCTCGCCGTCCTCGGGGTGGCCCTCGGC
>JAEYZO010000409.1 GCA_023428035.1 Pseudomonadota bacterium
CCGTAGACCTCCGCGCGATCGACCCCGAGGGGCACGTCGTCGCCGTCGTCCGCGGCGCCTTCGTCGACGAGACCACCGGCGAGCGATCGCCGCTCCCCGAGGAGCTGCGCTGCCCCAGCGCGGGCGCGTGGGCCCTCGAGTTCACCCCCGACGGCGCCGCGCTGCTCCTCGCCGACGGCCGCTTCTACGTGCGCGCCCACGCGGGCTGGCGCTTCGCCGTCACCCCCATGTGCACCGACGTCGCGGGCTCCCCCTGGGCGCGCCGCGCGCAGGGCGGGTGGAGCTTCGTCGTGCACACCTGGCGCCACGCGGGCCCCGCGATGATGCACACCCGCGACGAGTCGGGGGCGATGGGGTGGTTCGCCACCACCGCCCTCGACGAGACCCTCACCGCCGCGGTGCTCGGCCCCGAGCGCTCGATGGTCACCCTCGTCAACGGCGGGCGGCTCATCCTCG
The DNA here is from genome assembly GCA_023428035.1 of Pseudomonadota bacterium. Taxonomy (GTDB): domain Bacteria; phylum Myxococcota_A; class Polyangia; order Polyangiales; genus JAEYZO01. The sequence goes on from JAEYZO010000409.1 coordinate 457, forward strand.
TGGACCAGACGCGCACCGTCGCGGGCGAGGTGCTCGCCACGCGCAGCGAGCCCTTCACCTCGCTCACGCGCACCCCCGCGGGCATCGTCGCCGCGCGAGACCCTTCGCCCACCGAGCGCACCCTCGTGCGCGCCGCGGACCTGCAGTCCGAGTGGAGCCGCGTCACGGGCCCCCGCCCCGCGGGCGGCGCCACCCGCGCGGTGTGGGACGTCGACATCGCGCGCACCCTCGCGGTCACCGACGGCGCCGTCGAGCTCTCCCTCGACCGCGGGCGGAGCTGGTCGCGGGTGGTCGCGGTCCCGAGCGCGGCGGCCGACGGGGGCGCGGTCTTCGAGCGCGCGTCGGTGGGCACGCTCCCCGGGCGGCACCTCGCGGTCGCGACGCGCTACGGCCTCGCCACCGACGACTGCGCGCCCGCGCGCTGACCGCGGTATCACTGTCGCCGTGAAGCTCGAACGCACCCGCCGAGACGTGGTGGTCATGGGCGGAGGCCCCGCGGGCTCCGTCACCGCCGCCCTCCTCGCGCGCGCCGGGGCCAGCGTAACCCTGCTGGAGCGGGAGAGCTTCCCTCGGTTTCACCTCGGCGAGTCGCTCTCTCCGGGGGCGATGGCGGCGCTCGACGACCTCGGCCTCACGGGGCTCATGGAGGGCCGCTACCTCGCCAAGCGCGGCGTGCGCGTGGGCTGCTGCCGCACCGGCCGCGACCAACGCTTCGGCTACGACGAGGCCCCGAGCGAGGGGGTGGCCGTGGCCTATCAAGCCCCGCGGGCCGACTTCGACGACCTCTTGCTCAAGCGCGCGCGGGAGCTCGGCGTCGACGTTCGGGAGCGCTGCGCCGCCGACGACGTGATCGTCGACGACGGCCGCGTGACCGGCGTGCGCGCGCGGCACCACTCGGGTCAGCGCGAAGACTTCGTCGCCTCGCTCGTGGTCGACGCCACGGGGCAGGACTCGCTGCTCGCGACGCGCTTCGGCGAGCGCCTCCCGTTGCCCGGCCTCGACCGCGCGGCGATGGTGGCCCACTACCAGCGCGTCTCGCGCGGCGAGGGAGACTCCGAGGGAGACCTCGACCTCGTGGTGTCTCCCCACGGCCAGGTGTGGAACGCGCCGCTCCCCGGCGAGGTGAACACCGTGGGCGCGGTGTGCTCCCCGGCGTGGGTGCGCGCTCGTCGGGCGGGCGAGTCGCTGGAGGACTTCTTCGAGCGCACCCTCGACGACGCGCCCCTCACGCGGGCGCGGTTGACCCGCGCCACGCGGCTGACCCCCGTGCGCGTGGTGACGGGCTTCGCCTTCGCGGTGGCGCGACGACACGGCCCGGGCTGGATCGCCGTCGGAGACGCGGGGGGATTCGTCGACCCGCTCTTCTGCTCGGGCACGCTCATGGCGATCGCGGGCGGGGCGAGGGCGGTGCCCGCGATGCTCGACGCGCTCGCGAAGGCAGAGGCCGACGGAGAGGCCGTGGCGCGCTGGGCCGAGGAGATGGAGCGCGCGTCTTCGCTCTTGGTGGGGCTCACGCAGGCGCTCTACGCGGGCGACCTCGGTGACGTGATGGTGGAGTCGCGCACCCGCGCGCAGCGGGCTCCCTTCGCGGGGGTGCTCGCGGGCGACGTCTTCGGTGATGACCCGCCGTGGAGGGAGGCCCTGCGGCTACAGTTCCCCGCGAGCGGGGGGTAGCGCCGGGGCGATGCCTCGCTACGCGCGCCTCGACGACGTCACCCGACGACGGCTGCGCAAGCTCGACCTGCTCGCGCACGACGTGACCGCGCCGTTCTCGTGCGGCGGGTCGGTCTCGCTCCCCGCGCCGTCCTCGCGAGGCCCTGGGCATCCTCGAGGCGGTGCGCGCCGCGCTCTGCCCCCGCGACCCGAACCCGCTCCGAGCGGAACTCTACGCGCTGAACCTCTACCTCTACGGCGGCCATTTCACGCGGCACAAAGACACCCCGCGCGGGAGCGACATGGTGGGATCGCTGGTGGTGGAGCTCGGGCCTCCCTACAAGGGCGGAGAGCTCGTCGCCTGCCACCGCGGCGTGACCGAGGTCTTCCGATGGGGCGGCAAGCGCTACAAAGAGCCTGGCGAGAGGGCGGGCTGGGCGGCGTTCTTCGGCGACGTCGACCACGAGGTGGGGCGGGTACTCTCGGGCGAGCGCGTGACGCTGACGTACACGCTCCGCCGCGGGGGTGGGAGCGGCGCTCGAACGTCGCCGCCGCGGCGCTGCGACAGGGGCTGAGCGTGCGCTTCGTGCCTACCTCGTCGAGATGTGCGCCGAGGAGCGCTGGGCCCTCAAGGCGTACCCGGGGAGCACCGAGCGGATGCTCTTCCGCCGCGGGAGGCTGACGGAGTCGACGCTCTCGCAGCGGACGGGCACGACGCCGGACGACGACACCTTGACCTGGGTGGTGGTGCCGCTCACCCCTCGGCGAACACTTCGTCGAGGGACAGGGCCGTGACGGCGCGGCGGATCCAGCGGTCGAGCGCGTCTGTATCGACGCACGCGGCGACCCTCTGGCGGGTGGCCTCATCGACGGCGACCCCACGCGCGGCGAGCACCGCGAGGAGGGCCTCGGCCTTTCCTTCGGCCTTTCCTTCGGCCTTTCCGCGGGCTTCGAGGTCACGTCGGAGGGCCGCATAGGCAGGGCTCTCAGGGATGAGCGAGGGGTTCATCAGGGTCTCCCGGATCACCTCGACGAGCGGATCGCCGAGCGAAGACACCATCGCGCGCACCATCGCCTCGCGCAACCGCGGGTCAGGGTCGGCCTCGATCACCTCCAGCGCCTCTCGCACCACCTCTCTCGCGTCAGGGCCACGCTGGTCGTGCACCGCCCACGCGGCCAGCACCGCGAGCTCCGGGCGCCGCGTCGCGAGCAGCGCCTCAGCCTCGTCGCGCGTGAGCAGCAACACCACGGGCTCCAGCGTGAAGCGCGTGCCCGACGGCCCCTGCACCCGCGCGACCTCCCTCGCCCAGCGCGCGAGGGAGGCGTCGTGGGTGATGATGATGACGTCTCCCATCACGCCGCGAGCGTCGAGG
>JAEYZO010000428.1 GCA_023428035.1 Pseudomonadota bacterium
CCACGGACCGAGCGCGACGTGGTTGTACCGGATCCCCCGCTGCACGCCGTCGTAGCGCTCGCCCTCGGGCGAGACGCCCGGCGTCGCGTCGACGTCGCAGGTGTAGCCCGAGCTGCACTCGCGCCGCTCGCCCGCCTGCACCAGCGCGCACAGGGGCGCGGCCTGAACGGCGAGGTCGGTGACGACGAAGTCGCCGTCGCGCTCCGGGGCGCTGTCGACGTGGCCCTTCGCGTGGGCCTGCCACGTCTCGGGCGTGACGAGCTCGGGCGGGTGCAGGTCCGTCACCGGGCACGCGCGCAGGGTCGCGAGCGACTCCGGGGCGAACACCTCGTCGGGCGGGCGGTACTCCGCCCACTGCCGGCCCGAAGCGTCGGCGTAGCGCAGAACGCCCGTGCGCGTGACCGCTGCGGCGACGCGAAGGCCTCCGGTCGACGTCTTCTCGACGCCCCGGGTGGTCCCTGCGAAGTCGGTGCGGTGCACACGCGCCACGGCCCCGAGGGTGCGAGGCGAGCGCGCAGGGGCGCTAGATCATGCTGATACGGTTAGGGGGCGCGCCCTTGGGGCGGGTGCGAGCTACTTCCGAGCGAGGTCCTCGGGTACGCCCATCGCACGGAGGATGCCCTCGCGGGTGGTCTCGCCGAGGATGGAGTCGATCTGCGGGTCGCCCTCGGAGTACGCCGTCCGAGGGGTCTCGAAGGTGCCCACGTCGTTCCCGTCTTCCGAAACGAGCACCGCGAAGCTATCACGCATTTCGATCGCGTGAAGCACCCGCGTCTTCAAGCGCTTCGACACGAGGCCGGGGCGGAAACCCAGCGACTTGCCGTCGATCCAACCGAGCACCGACGGCCCTCTCGCCTCGATGTGGAGGTCGCTGCCTGCCTCTGACAGAGGGGCGCTGACGGCGCGTGCCACGTCTTCGGGGGTCGCGTTCTCAACGAACATGAAGTTGCGCGGATCAGGGAGCCCTCTCGGCACCATCGCTCCGAGGCCGAGCTCGCGAACGAGGCCCCGGGGGTTCTCGTCGTCATCCTCCTCGATCACCCCCGCGCGGCAACGCGTGAGGCGCGGGTCGTCCCAATCGAACGACGCGACGTAGACCGGCGCGGAGACCTCACGAGAGAGCGCGAGCGCAGCGCGGACCTCGGGCCCCTCGTCGTCGTGTGACGGGCCGGGCTCCCAGCTCGCGAGCGCGTTGTAGGCCCCCTCGCCGACGATCACCTCGTCGTCGGCGAAGTAGGGGTCGCGCTTCGCGAACTCGGCCAGAGCATCCGCCGCGATTGGAACGAGTAGTGCGGTGATCGGGCTCGATGTACGGGCGCTCATCAGCCGACCAACCCTAGGTCGCCCCGCAACCGCCTACCAGTCCCGACGATGTCATTCTCTGGCAGGGTAACGATCTCCACCAGAAGCCCGTGCACCTTCAGGTGTGAGCGCAGCGTTGCGAGGGCTGGAGCCCCTTCCATGTCCCCCGAGAGGGCTAGCACGGGCAAGTGGCCCGGCGTGGTGCCGCTCGTCGCAGCCTTCATCTGCTCAACGAGGCTGTCGATCTTCCCGGCGGCTTTCTTCTGTGCCTTGCTCTGTGTGGCGCCGGCCTCCCGTGCCGCGTAGGCATCGAACCATTCGCCCCACCTCTTCGGCGTTGCCGCCTTCACCTCCATGACCCGCGTGCGAGGCGGAGGCGTGCTGGAGTGAAGCGCGAAGTCGAGTCGGCAATCGCTGCCTGCGGGTGTGACCTGTCGCTGGCCTACCTTGAAGCCAGCGACGAGAGGGGGCGGCGGTTTCCCGTCGGCACGGTCGCGCGCGAGGAGTTCGCCAGCGACACCGCGCACGGTGAGGTTGGCCTGTGCCATGACCCGTTCACGACGCTTCCGCTCCTCGTCGTTGGCCGGCGGCTTTGGGTTCTTCTTGAGAGTGGCGACGAGCTCCGCGCCCTTCTTGAACTTGGGCCACGCCGTGTTCCGGTCGCCGGCAAGAAAGTCGAGGTCGGAGTCGCTCAGGTTCGTGCTCTGAACCCAAGCGAGATCCCATGCGTGCTTGCCCACCGCGTTTGCTCCAAGAGTTTGCAGGGTCTCGGGTGTGATCTTGCGTGCTGCGATCGCGGTAGCCGCATCAAGGTACGCCGCCGGATCTTGCCCGCGACCAGCGGCGTTGACGGCTCCAGTTACGAAGTGCGCCACGTCCTCCTTCGCGCGCCCTGAGTTCGCGTACAAGCCGCTCACCGCGGCGTTGAACGCCTTGCGCTTCTTCGGGGTGAGACTGGCGGCGTAGCTGGCGTGGTCAGCCTCTGCCTTCAGCACGTGGGGCGGTTTCGTGTTGCTGCTCGACGGTGACGTCGCCTGCCCTTGCGGCGGGCCGCTGCTGCCCTTGGGCTTCGCCTGCATGGGCCCTCGGCCGCCACTGCCCGACGTGAAGCGCCCGCCCCTGTCGCGGTCGTGGTCAGCCTCGTTCCAGGCTGCATCGGTGCGGACCAGGCCGGGCAGGTCGTCGAGGCCTTCGATCAAGGGCTCCGCGATGCAGCGGCAACGGAACCACTCGCCGGGGTTCGCACGGTCGCCACTGCGCGACACGACGGGCGGATCGTCGTAGCGGAAGCGGCGCCCCTCGAGCTCCCGGTGCTCCTTGCGCACCCGCTCATCGCGCGAGGTGCGCCAGATGTAGCTGTCGAGCCCCGCGGCTTCGTGCCGGGCCTGCGTGACCTCGGCGTTGAGCTTCAGCACCTGATCGCGGGCGATGAGCGCGGCGCGCTGCGGCGTCGCGTCGGTCTCTTCACGGATGCGCTTCGCGATGGTCTCGACACGCGTCCCGCTCCCGGCGTCGGAGAGGATCGACGCGACGCGGTCGGCCTTCTCCCGCGCGAGCGAGCGGATGAGGCGCACGTTCTCCCGGCGGAACGCGAGGAGCTTCGGCGCGACGTCGGGGTCGTCGGTGAGGTCGACGCCCACCGCGGCCTTCACCTGCGCGCGCCACTCGGTGCGCGACAGGTCGTTGGTGCGCTTCGCGAGCGCGTCGAGCTCGCGCGTGAGCGCCGCCGGGGCGGTGAGCCGACGGATGAGCCCCGCGAGACGACGGCGCAAGCGCCCGCCGATGCCCTCGGGGAGCGGGCCGTCGGCCGCCGCGTCGGTGCGGACCACGCCCTCGTCGCGCAGGGCGTCGAGGATGGCCGCGTCGAGGGCCGCGAGCACCCGGCGCGCGAGCTGGGTGTACGCGAGGATGGCGGTGGACGGAGGCGCTGCAGGACGCACCCGCGTGGGGCGTCTGCGGGCGGCCGCGGCGTCCATGATCCGTCGGCGCGCAGCGAGGGCGTCGAGGGCGATCACCCGCCGTTCTCCACCGGCACCGCGACCACGTCGCCGGGCTCGAGCGTGTCGCCCTCGGCGACCTCCGTCGGCTCGCGCGACGTGAACGCCCCGAGCTTCAGCCCGCCCGCCTTGGCCTCCTCGATGAGCCGCGCGGTGTACTGCTGATGCCCACGGAGCGAGGCTTGGGCCTTCGACAGCTCGCCCCGCATCGAGTCCATCTCCGCGGCGTGGCCGGGCTCCGGCGCGGTGAAGAACGTGCGCCCCGTCTCGCCCATCGCACGGTCGGCCGCCGCGGGGTCGAGGCCGAAGCTCTGCACCAGCAGCTCAACGCCTGCGTCGCGTGGGATCTCGCGGGCAGCCACGCGAGCGATCACCGCGGCGATGCCGTCGGCGTGCTCCGCGCCCGGCGCGTCGTCGCCCTCATCACTCCCGTCGTCGCCCTGCCCCGCGGCGTCGGAGGCGATGAGGGCCTTGCGCGCCTCGATGTCGATGCTGGTCTCCGCGCTCCACCCCTCGGAGCGGAAGCGGTTGACCGCCACCTCCTCGGGGGTGAGCACCTGCGCGGTGATGTACTGCACGTCGACGCCGGCTTGCTTCACGCGCAGGTCGGCTTCTTCCGTGGGCGAGGGTTGCCAGAGCGGCGGGAACTCCACCGACCACGACGCGGGCTCCTGGCCTCCCGTGGGCCCGGCCTTCGAGAGGAAGAGGAGCCGCACGAGGCGCTCGACGCGCGGCCGCAGGTACGTGGTCTGCGCGGCCTTCACCCGGTCGTAGAACCAGCGCACGTCGCTCTCCCCGGTGGCGGAGAGGCCCGCGGGGGACTGCCCCATCAGGATCGTCACCGGGATCTCAGCGGCGCCCGAGAGGAGCAAGAGGAACTTGTCGAGCACCGCGGCGAGACCCGTGAGGGCGCCCACCTCGGTGCGGTCGAAGCTCTCGTTGCCGTCGGCGTCGAGGAGGACGGCGCGCGCGACCGAGCGCGACAGGTCCATCATCTCCAGCCGCGTCATGAGGAGGTCGCGGTTCTTCTGGGCCATCATCGACCACAGGCCCTTCATCTTGAAGGTGGCCTGCGACGACTCCTGCAACAGGTGCCCGGTGGCCTCCCATCCGCCGTTGAACTTCTGGAGGATGTCGTAGACGCGCTGGATCTCAGACTCGCCCCAGCCGTTGAGCTCCTGCCGACGGCGCCGGGTGGTGGGCGCCCCGTCGAAGAGGATGAGCCGCGAGGCGTGCACCACCGAGTTGTCGGCGGCGCCCCCGTTGGAGTTCCGGGTGAGGAGGTAGGTCTCCGGTGTGCCGAAGGTGGACTTGAGCGGGTCGTTGTACCAGCGCTGCGGCTGCATCTCCGTCTTGTCGAGGGTCACGAGGAACCGCACGCGGTCGATCTTCGTGAGGTCGAGGGGCTCGCGCGGGTCCTGCCCATCGTCGGCGCCGACGAAGAGCGCGCCGCCGCCGAACACGCGTCCCCAGGTCCACCCGAGCGAGAGGGCGCCGACGGCGCCGAGCTCGTCGAGGCGGGCCTGCATCTTCGCCTCGGTCGCGGCGTCGCCGCACTTCACCTTGATCCCCTGCCGCAGCGCCTCTTCGGGCACCGCACGGCAGATGCGACCCGCGTAGGGGTCGCCGACGTAGATCGCCTCCAGGGCCACGTCGGGCATCCTGGCGCCGGCCTGGAACGTGAGGGCCTTGGAGCGGTCCCGCGCCCCCACGCCCGTGATGAGGTTGACCCATGCGTCGGCGCGGGCCGTGAGGGCTTCGCGCACCATCTCCGTGAGCTTCATCGTGATCCTCCGAACAGAGCGCGCGCGCCGTCCATGGCCGCGCGCATGAGCTCCACGCCGCCGCGGGCGACGTGGTTCAGGTACTGGGTCGTGGCGTCGACCTGGTCGTCGTTGGCGCCTGCGGGGAAGGTCGTCAGCTCGTGCACGTACGCCGAGACCCACGGCGCCCCGCGGCGACCGTCGGGGTAGCGGGCGTCGGCTTCGTGCGGGAGCCACACCTGCCCTGCGGCGAAGAGCGGCTCGACGGCGTGCGCGCGGGCGACCTTGCCGCCCTCGGGCGTCACGGAGACGAGGCCCGGGAGCTTGTCGCGCAAGGCGTCGAGGATGGCCGGGCCGTTGGCCTTGTCCTCGACGAGCTTGAGCGTCGCCTCGGGGTAGCGCGCGCTCATCGCGAGGAGCGCGGCGATGGTCTCGGTGAACGTGAGCCGGTCGAGCGTCTGGTCGACGAGGTAGTGGTTGGCGCCGACCGTGTACCAGGCCTGGAGCGCGACGAGGTCGTTGTCGGCGCCGGCCTTGAAGGCCGCGTCGAGCGACAGGCCCCACGTGCCGCCCTCGGGCAGCTCCATCCAACGGCGCGTGAGCCACTCGCCGCGGAAGACCGCGCCCTCGGCG
>JAEYZO010000435.1 GCA_023428035.1 Pseudomonadota bacterium
GTCGAGGGCCGCGAGGCCCACCAGCGAGAGGGCCCCCCAGGCGAAGGCGAGGCGGTGGAGGTGAGTAGGCTTCACGGTGCGGCGCTCAGTAGAGCGCCCCGACCGCGGCTCCGAAATCAGGAATTACCCGTGTAAGCGCGCGCCTACAGGTGCGGGCGCCGTCAGCCCGTCGCCGCGGAGAACGCGCCGTAGCCGCGCTCTCGCCCCACCTCGGGCAGCGGGCGGCCGTCGCGCACGGCGACCCGGCCGTTGACCAGCACCGCGCGCACGGCGCCGTCGTTGCGTCGCACCATGCGGGGGTAGCCGCCGAACTCCTCCATGGGGGCCTCTTCGATGGCGTCGACCTCGTCGAGGCGCTCGGGGTCGATCACCACGGCGTCGGCCCTCTTGCCCACCGCGAGGCGGCCGGCGTCGAGGCCGAGCCACTCGGCGATCTCTCCGCTGCAGCGCTGCACGGCGCGGGCGACGCTCATGCACGGTTGGCCCTGGCGCTCGGCGTCGCGGGCCATGCGCAGGGCGTGGAGGGCGAAGTTGTAGAAGGCCATGTTGCGCAGGTGGGCGCCGGCGTCGGAGAAGCCCAGGAGCACGTCGGGGTGCGAGGCGATGGCGCGCAGCGCCGCGGGGCGGTCGTTGGCGATGGTGGTGAACCAGCGCAGCGCGGCGCCGTGCTCGGCGCAGAGGTCGAGGAAGAGGTCCACCACGTCGACGCCCCGCTCGCGGGCGATGTCGGCGAAGGAGCGGCCCACGAGGGCGGGGTCGGGGCAGGCCACCACGCGGGTGTCGCGCAGGTCGCGGTGGTACGCGCGGGGCACGAGCAGGCTCGTCCACTGGCGGCGGAACCACGCGCGGTACTTCGGGTCGCGGAGGAGCTCCGCGCGCGAGGCCATGTCCTCGATGTGGAGCGCGGCGGTGCCGGCGCCGATCTCCTCGAAGACGGGGGCGTCGAGGCCGTCGACGAACATCTCGAAGGGCACGGGCAGGGCTTGGAAGCGCACGTCGCCGCGGAGGAGGGTGTTCACCACCCGGGTCATCCACCCGAGGGCCCGGTAGATGAGGCGGTTCGAGCGCAGGTCGGCCATCGAGACGATGGTGGTGCGAAGGCGCTTGCGAAAGACCCCGAGGCTCTCCCAGAAGAGCAGGAAGACGTCGTACTTGGCGCTGATGTTGGGGATGCCCTGGAGCACCCTCCCGCGCTCGCGCACCACGCTGGCGAGCTCGTCGATCTCGCCCCAGCTCGCGAAGGTGCTCGGCAGCGGGAGCGACCGGCGCCGCGTCCCGCCGAGCTTGTCCCAGCGGTTGGTGTTCACGCTCAGCCCGAGGAAGCCCGCGTCGCAGGCGTCGCGCAGGAGCGAGGCCATCCTCGCGCGTTCTTCAACGGTGGGCCTCTCGCCGCGGGTGACCGAGCGCTCCAGGCCCATCACCGCGCAGCGCAGGTCGGAGTGCCCGAGGAAGGCCGCGACGTTGGGCCCGAGCGGGAGCGCGTCGAGGTGGGCGCGGTACTCCGCGGGGGTGCTCCAGGTCTTCTTCGCCTCGAAGATGGGGAGCACGTGCTCGCGCGGCACGGCCTCGACGCGGGTGAACATGTCCGCCACGTCGACGGGGGACGAGAGCACCGTACCGAGGGAGCAGCTCCCGACCACGACGGTGGTGACCCCGTGGCGGAGCGACTCGGAGAGCGAGGGCGCGGCCTCGAGCTCGGCGTCGTAGTGGGTGTGCAGGTCGACGAAGCCCGGGGTGACCCAGCACCCGCGGGCGTCGATCGACTCCCGCGCTTCGTCGTCGGAGTAGGGCCCGTCGCGGAGCTCGGCCACGCGGCCGTCGCGGATCGCCACGCTGGCGACGCGGGGAGGGGCCCCGGAGCCGTCGAAGAAGAGCCCGTCGTTGATGGCGAGGTCGAAGCGGTGGGAGCCCATCAGGGGTGATGGTCGTCCCGCGGGGGCGCCGCGTCACGTCGGAACGGCCTCTAGCGCTGATCGGGGTCTCCCCACGGGCTATGGTCCCCGCGTGCCCGCCGTCACCATCGCTCGCGACGCCCTGGGAGTGGGCCTTCGCCCTCCGCACGTCGGCTACGTCATCGAGCGGGCGCCCGCCGTCGATTACTTCGAGGTCATCAGCGAGAACTTCATGGGCCCGGCGGCGGGGCCCCTCGCGCGCCTCGACGCGGTGCGCGCCCGCTACCCGGTGGTGCTGCACGGCGTCGGGCTGAACCTCCTCGGGCACGCGCCCCTCGACGAGCGCTACCTCGACGACTTGTGCCGCCTCGCCGACCGCGTCGACGCGCCCTTCGTCACCGACCACCTCTGCTGGACCGGCGCCCACGGGCTCTCGCACCACGACCTGCTCCCGCTGCCCTACACCCCTGACCTCGTCGAGCTGGCCGCCGAGCGAGCAGCCTCGGTGCAGAGACGTCTCGGTCGGCCCTTCGGCGTCGAGAACCTCTCCAGCTACGTGAGCTTTCGCCGCTCGACCATGACCGAGTGGGACTTCTACGCGGCGGTGGTCCGCGAGGCGGGCTGCTGGTTCATGCTCGACGTGAACAACGTCTACGTCTCCAGCCGCAACCACGGCTTCGACCCGAGCGCCTACCTCGACGCTATCGACTTCTCGCGGGTGCTGCAGGTGCACGTCGCGGGGCACTCCGCGGAGGAGGGCGGCACCATCGTCGACACGCACGACCACGCCGTCGACGCCGCGGTCTGGGCCCTCTACGCCGACGCGTGGAGGCGCGGCGGGCCCTTCCCCACCCTGCTCGAGTGGGACGCGAAGATCCCCTCCATGCCCGAGCTGTTGGCTGAGCTCGCCAAGGCGAGGGAGGCCCGCGCGTGAGCGACGCGCCCCCGTGGCTCGAAGAGTTCCAGCGGCGCTTCGGGGATGTGCTCCGCGCGCCCCTCGACCGCGCCACGGGCACGCTCCGCGCGGCGACGGAGACCTACGACACCGACGTCGTGGGTGAGGTGATCGACGCCGAGCGGGCGAGCGCCGCCGAGCGCCTCGCGGTCTACAACCGGCAGTACTGGTTCCGCCTGCTCGACGCGATGAACGCTTCCTTCGCGCTGAGCTCGCGGCTCTTGAGCGCGTGGGCCTTCAACGAGCACGCCGCGGCCTTCCTCACCGCTCACCCCCCGCGCGCGTGGGACCTCGACCGCGCCCCCGACGGCTTCGAGGACTTCATCTCCCTCGACCGCGGGGTCCCTGCCTT
>JAEYZO010000436.1 GCA_023428035.1 Pseudomonadota bacterium
GGGCAGCACGGCCCGCAGGGCCGCCGCGGGGAGCTCCCTCTCTCGCTCGCAGACACGCACCCGCAGCCAGCGGCGCGCGCCGGGCTCGCTCACGCGGCCACCGGGGTGACGAGCCGCGCGCGGAGCAGGCGGTAGAGGATCTTGCACGCGTCGAAGGCGCTCATCGCGACGGCGTCGACCACCTCCCTCACCGTGCGCGCGCCGTCGACCGCCGCGAGGACGCGCTGCTCGTCCCTGTCGAGTCGGTCTGACGCGAGGGCGCGCACCAGGGCCTCGTCGCGGGCGAGCACCACGGCGTCGCTGGGGATGTACTCCGCGATGAGCCTCCACTCGTCGATGCGGCGAAAGCCCTCGAGCACGAGGTTGTCGCTGGTGAGCCCGAGCCTCGCGGCCTGCGCCTCGGGGGCCGCCGCGCCGGCCTCGAAGCGAAAGCGCCCGCCGCTCCAGCGCAGGAGCTCGTACACCAGCTCGGAGCTCTGCCGCACCAGGGCGCGCTCCAGGGCGTTGGCGCTCACCCGCCCCGAGGCCACCAGGGCCTCGCCGAGACGTCTGCCCTGGCCGCGGAGGGCGTGCGCGGCGGAGTCGACCTCGTCGCGGTCGAGCCCCTCGGCGCAGAGGTAGCGCCCGAGGAGGAACTCCGGCCCGAGCCCGCGGGCGAGGCAGAGGTCGACGCGGCCGTGGCGCAGCGCGACGGTGATGGTGGGCGCCCCCGGGCGCAGCGTGCGCTCGACCACCAGCAGCCCCGTCTGCGACTGGAACGCGAGGAGCTGAAAGACCTCGCCGAGGGGCACCGCGCCCACGAGGCCGTCGAGCACGACGGGGCCGCGCAGGCCCGTGTCGAGGGGGCGGAGCTCCCGCGCCAGGGCGGCGACGGTGGGCACCGAGAGGTGGTAGCGCAGGGCCTGGAGCACCGCGGGGTCGTCGGGCTCGCCCCGGGAGAGGAGGTCTCGCACGGCGGGCAGGAGCGCGCGGCCGAGCACCTCGGTGAAGCGCGCGTGGGCGGCGTCTTGGGTGACGAGAAAGCTCGCCACGGCGGGCGCGGGGGGCACCGACGCGCGGTGCGGCGGGACGGCGGGCCGGGGCTGCACGGAGCTCGACGCGGCGACGGTGGTGAGCGCGCGCTCGGGGTCGACGGTGCGGGTGAGCTCGTCGAGGGCGAGGGAGAGGTCGTTGAAGAACTCCCCCGCGGTCATGGGTACGACGACCGCGGGCGGCGGAGCGGCCTCGGTGGGCACGCGCGCAGGGGGCGCGGCGGAGGCGATGGAACCGCCCCCGTGCGGAGGCGGGGCGAGGTCTTCGGGGCGCACGTGGACGAGCCCGGGGCGCACGGTCTGGGCGGTGTCGCGGGAGGGGGCGTCGACGGCCTCGGTGACGGGGTGCGGGCGCTCGTCGGGGGGGAGCTCACCGAGGGCGCGGCCCACGACGGTGAGGAGCTGCGCGGAGGAGAAGGGCTTGGCGATCCACCCCGCGGCGCCGGTCTGGGCGACGAAGCGCGCGGCGACGGCCTCGGCGCGGGCGGAGACCAGCACCACGGGCAGCCGCGCGAGGGAGGGGATGGACCGTATGGCCTGCGCGAGCTGGTAGCCGTTGAGCCTGGGCATCACGAAGTCGGTGAGCACCAGGTCGAACGGGGCGCGCTGCACGCGCTCGAGGGCCTCGGCGCCGTCGGAGGCGAGCTCGACCTCGTAGCCCCCCGACTCGAGGTGCATCGTGAGCACCCGACGCAGCGTCGCGCTGTCATCCACGACGAGGACGCGACGGGCCATCGCACCGTCTATCGCGCGCGACCGCCCGAGGGGTCAAGGAGGCTTCACGCCACGCGGGCGCTCTGGTCTGGTAGCGTCGCCGTCGATGCCGGCGGCGCGCGCCGGGCGGGTGGTGCTGGGGGCCGACGAGATCGCGCGGGCGCTGCGGCGCATGGCGGGGGAGAGCGCCGAGCGCAACCACGGCGCCGCGGGGGTGGCGCTGGTGGGGGTGCGGCGCGGGGGGATTCCCCTGGCGCGGCGGCTCCGGGCGCTGCTGGTCGAGAGCGAGGGGCGCGAGGTCCCGCTGGGCACCGTCGACATCACGCTCTACCGCGACGACGCGGCGACGTCGCTGCCCAACCCCCTCATCGGCCGGAGCGAGATCGACTTCGCGGTGGAGGGCCACACCGTGGTGCTGGTCGACGACGTGCTGTTCACGGGTCGCACGACCCGCGCGGCCATCGACGCGATCCTCGACTACGGCCGGCCGCGGGCGATCCAGCTCGCGGCGCTGGTCGACCGGGGTCACCGCGAGCTGCCGATCCACGCCGACTACGTGGGCCGCGAGCTCCGCACCGAGCGCGGCGAGCGGGTCGAGGTGCGGGTCGACCGCGACGACGGCGGCCCCGACGAGGTGGTGGTGCGCTGAAGCGCCGACGGGGCGCCGATCTCGACGTCCCTCCCCGCGGCTTCGCGTACGATCCGCGCCCCGTATGACCGGCTCCGCGCGTCACCTCCTCGGCATCGAGGACCTCTCCACCCGCGACGTGGTGCAGATCCTCGACACCGCCGAGGTCTTCTTCGACGTCTCCCGCCGCCCCGTTCGCAAGGTGCCCACCCTCCGCGGAAAGACCGTCATCAACCTCTTCTACGAGGCCAGCACCCGCACCCGCACCTCCTTCGAGGTCGCGGGCAAGCGCCTCTCCGCCGACGTCATCAACATCTCCGCGAGCACCTCGAGCGCCACCAAGGGAGAGACCCTCCTCGACACGGTGAAGAACCTCGAGGCCATGCGCCCCGACGTGCTCGTGGTGCGCCACTCCTCCTCCGGCGCGCCGCACTTCATCGCGCGCCACTGCCGCGCGGGCGTCGTCAACGCGGGCGACGGCACCCACGAGCACCCCACCCAGGCCCTCCTCGACGCCTTCACCATCCGCCGCGCCAAGGGAGAGGTCTCTGGCCTCACGGTCACCATCGCGGGCGACGTCGCCCACTCCCGCGTGGCGCGCTCCAACGCGCTGCTCCTCACCATGCTCGGCGCGACGGTGCGCCTCTGCGCGCCGCGCACGCTGATGCCCGTCGGCGCCGATCGCTACGGCGTCGAGGTGCACCACGACCTCGGGGCCGCGGTCGACGGCGCCGACGTGGTGATGATGCTCCGCGTGCAGAACGAGCGGCTCACCGAGGCGCTCATCCCCTCGACGCGGGAGTACAGCCGCACCTTCGGGCTCAACCCCAGGGTGCTCGCCCGCGCGAAGCCCGACGCCATCGTGATGCACCCGGGGCCCATGAACCGCGGCGTCGAGATCGACCCCGACATCGCCGACGGCTCGCGCTCGGTGATCCTCGACCAGGTCGAGGCCGGGGTCGCGGTGCGCATGGCGGTGCTCTACCTCCTCGCGGCCGAGGCCGGGCAGTCACCGCTGGCGTAGGCGCTTCGCGGTCTACGAACGGCACCCGCAGTGGTTGCAGGGCGCGTTCGAGGTCTACGAACGGCGTCGGCAGCGCTTGCTGGCCGCGTTCGTAGACCGCGAAGGGCGTCGGCAGTGGGTGCGGGGCGCGTTCGTAGACCGCGAACGGCGTCGGCGGCGCCCTCTGGCTGGGGTGCGGGCGCGGCAGCGCCTAACCCCAGCCAGTGGTGGACTACTTCTTCCTTCGGGATTGGGCAGTTGTCAGCACGCGGGCGCGGCAGCCGCGAACCCCAGCCGATGGCGGTCACGACGCGCATCCGCCGCCCTCACCCGCCACCCTTCCCGACGCCACGAACCCCAGCCTACCCCGCACTCCCCTACCGGCGGGTGAGCGCCGCGAGGCCCGTGTTGCCCGCGTGGCAGACCGCGACCGCGAGGGCGTCGGCGGCGTCCTCCGGGGGCGCCTCGGCGAGCCCCAGGATCGATCGCATCATCGACTGCACCTGGGCCTTGTCGGCGCGGCCGTTGCCCACCACGCTGCGCTTCACCAGGGCCGGCGGGTACTCCACCACGGTGAGCCCGGCGCGCGCCGCGAGGAGCATCACCACGCCCCGCGCGTGACCGATCACCAGCGCGGCGTGCGCGTCCTTGTGGAAGAAGGCCTGCTCCAGCGCGAGCACCGAGGGCTTCACCAGGTCGAGGGCGCGCTCCAGCCCGTCGGCGATCACCCGCAACCGCTCCGGCAGCGCCGCGGTGGAGGGCGCCCTCGCCACGCCGTGCGCCACGTGCACGTAGCGGCTCCCCCGCCGGCGAACCGCGCCCCACCCGAGGCGGTGGCTCCCCGGGTCGACGCCCATCACGATCTCGTCGTCGGCCACGCGACGGGCTCTACCACGGAGCCAGCCCGGTCGTACCCTGCGCTCCCTCCGCCGTGGAACTCCTCACGCCGCCGCTGCCCCTGCTGGTGCGCCCCGAGACCTTCGACGCCTTCGGCTGGTGCGCGAGCACCACCCTCGAGTGGCGCTGCCCTACCCCCGAGCCCGCGCGCAACGACTTCGCCGACCAGCTCCCGCTCGGCATGGCCTTCGTGCTGCGATCCGCGTGGGAGGCCCTCCCCACGGAGTACGCCTGGCTCCACCTCGGGAGGGCCAACGCCCGCGCCGTGGGCGTCACCGACGAGCGCTGCCTCGCGCCCTACGCCATCGACGACGCGACGGACCTCCTCTACGAGCACCGCCGCGCGCCGACCGAGACCCTCTGGCTCGCCGCCGACAACACCAACGCGGTCTACTGGGCGCTGCACGACTGGTCGCACTTTCACAACCACGGGCCCTTCGACGACCGGCCCTCCACCGAGCTCCAGTGCGACGCCGCCGCGCTCGCGTGGACGTGGCTCAACCGCGGCGCGCTCTCCCTCCCCGAAGCGCACTGGGAGACCTACCGCGCCGCCGCGCTGGAGAACCACCTGAAGCTCCGCGCGGAGCACCCCGAGCACCGCTGCCCGGAGCCCGACGTGCTCCGTGACCCGCGCGCGCTGATCTCGCTCGCCGACTCGCTGCGCTGACGGGGAGCTACAGGCGCCGGCAGAGTATCGTCCGCACCTCGCAGCCGTTGGAGCGGTCGCCGTCGCAGTCGCTGTAGCCCTCGTCGCAGTCGCACAGGCCGGCCCTGCAGCGGGTCGATCGCAGGTGCTGCCCGCCCACGCAGCTCTCTCCGCACGCGCCGCAGTTCAAGGACGACGAGCCGAGGTCGACCTCGCAGCCGGTGAAGGTCTGCCGGTCGCAGTCGCCGTAGCCGGGCTCGCAGGCGACGCCGCAGGAGCCCGCGACGCAGACCGCGAGGGCGTTGGGGCGCGAGGAGCAGCGACGTCCGCAGCGGTCGCAGTGCGCGGGGTCGGTCTGGGTGTCGACGCAGACGCCGTCGCACTCCTCCTCGCCCGCGGCGCACCCGCCTACGTCAGGGACGTCGGGGACGTCAGGCACGTCAGGGACGTCAGGGACATCAGGTACGTCGCGCGCGTCGGGGACGTCACGCACATCGGGCACGTCACGTACGTCACGGACATCAGGGACGTCTCGAACGTCAGGGACATCCGCCGCGTCCATCGCGGGCACGTCGGGCGCGCCCGCGTCGAAGACCTCCGTCGGCTCGACGACGTCCGCCACGTCGACCGCGTCCACCGTGACCACGTCCCTCCCAGGAACATCCCTCTCCCCTACGTCTCCCCCGGGGACGTCCCTCACGTCGGGCGCGTCCATCGCGGTCGCGTCGCGGCGACCCGTGTCAGCGACCACCCCGACGTCTCCGCGGTCGTAGCCCGGCTTCAGCTCGCTGCACCCCGCGACCGCCACCGCCGCGATCAGAACCGCAGCGCGCACGTCGCACCTCCGACCCCCGCCGCGCAGCGCAGCCCCGCCGTCGGCCTCGCGTCGCTCGCCCTCGGCGACGTCGCCAGC